>JBCCCR010000032.1 GCA_039033415.1 Pseudomonadota bacterium
CGGCCATAGCTAGGGCTATGACCCCGACGAATCGCCTTGGCCTGACGCCTGACACGCTCGCTGAAGTGACAGCCACGCCGCGCGGACCACTGACCCCAGGGCCTTGTGGACACGCGCTGAAATACAACGAACTTTTCAAACAGGACACTAGAGGGAGCGAAACAGTCCGACCGACTGCGGCCCGTCAAAATCTGGGAAGATTTGATTGACGGTAGTGCTGCCGGCCCGGTTGATCAGCATGTCGCTGAGCACCGTACGAAAATCAGTTGTGACGTCCAGATCACCACGATCCAGGTTTTGCGGCTGCAGCCCGGGCCAGTCGGCGATGACCTGACCGCCGTTGACACCGCCGCCCATGGCAAACATCACCGAGCCATGCCCGTGATCGGTCCCCTCGGAGGCATTCTCCGCCAGGCGGCGGCCAAACTCGGTCATCGTGATGACCGTGATGCCGCTCATGGCGTCTCCCATATCCGCATGAAAGGCCGCCATACCCTGCGCAAGACTCGTGGCCAGCGGTCCCAGCTCATCCACCTGGCGGTCGTGATGGTCCCAGCCGTTGATATCAACGGCCGCCATTTCGAGCCCTAGATCCGCCTTGATCAGCTTCGCCAGCTGTGACATCTGCACGCCGAACGTGTCGTCAGGATACTGCGCGCCGTTTTCGGTCGGAATGGTCAGTGGGTCGGCGGCTGCGAGCAGGTCGACCGATCCCAGAATGCTCTCCGCGACGAGATCCAGCGACTGCTGCTGGTCGAACATGGCGGTGATGTTCTCGCGAATCGCGGGCAGCCATTCCTCAGGCGCGGCGAGCGCATAGTCATCCAACTGTTTGACCCCCACGCTGGGCAGCGGCCCGCGAAGCGACAGCGGCAGCGCGTTGCCAAAGCCTACGGCGCTAAAAGTCTCGGCAGTGCCGCCGCTGACCTCCGCGAGATAACGGTTGAGCCAGCCGTCTGCCACGACGTTTTTCTCCAGCACCCCTTTTTCCATAAAGTCCTGCGCGTCGAAGTGCGATCGCGAGTCGCCCGGCGATCCCGCAGCATGGACCACCCCGAGCGCGCCGGACTCATAGAGCGGCAGCAGCGGACTGAGCTGGGGGTGAAACCCAAAAAACCCATCCAGATCCAGCGCGCCGCCCGCGGTCCCAGGCTCACCGATGGCCAGCGTTGGTCGCGCGTCGAAATACGGCCCTTCGGTGTACGGAACCACCAGATTCAGCCCGTCAGCCGCACCACGCTGAAAAATCACGATCAGCAGGTCTCGGCCGGTGGCCGCCTTCTCCGCCGTAGAGCCGAAAACCAGCTGAGGCCCTAGCGCCGGTATGCCCGCCAGCCCTGCTAATGACAAGAATTGTCTTCTACGCATGCTCGTGCTCCTCAGCGATTCTGAAAGTAGCGGGACGCCAGCGAGCTGGCGAGAACGGCTCTGGCGGAAGCCACGGCCTTACTCAGGCTCAGCGGCACCGTCGCCGACTGCCCACCGGCAGCCAGCGCGATGAGCGCCGCACGATCGGCGGGACCAACCTGCCGGTGGAGGAACTGCTCAAGTACCCGATCCACAATCTCCGCCGGCGTTCGGGCGCTGCCGAGAAGGTCCAGCATGCTGATTGCAAAAAAATCTGCCATGACAGGTTCGCGGCCACCATCTCGCACGCCACCATCAACGCGTGTACTCGCCGGAACCTCGCCAAAGGCGACGGAATAACCAAGGTTCCACCGACTGAGCAAAGCGTTGGTGTTAAGCCAGTCGCCTTCCTGGTCGCCGTAGCCGGTCGGCTCCGCGGCAAAGAACGGAATCTGCCCCAGATTCTCGAGCTGACGGAAGATCACCGAGAAATAATCGCTGCCCTCAACGGGCTGCAGGCTGCGAACCATCCCACCGACAAGCTCTGTCGGACGCCGAAACTTCTGGTTTTCGCTAGCCCGGAATTCGTCCGAGAGGATGAGGGTTCTCAGCACCGGGACCATGTCGCCACCGCTCGTCGCAAAAGTGTCAGCGACCCGACTCACCAGAGAAACCGGTGGATCGTCCGCAACGAAGCGCCGGCAAAGCTTGCTGGCCAGAAACTGTGCGGTCGAGGGGTCGGCCAGCAGCAAATCCAGCACCTGTTCGCCGTCCTCGATCCCGCCGCCGGCAGGAATATCGACGCCCAGCACACGCTTGCTGCCGACATCGTGGTTTCCTTCACTGAAGACGAACACCTCTTCCGTGCGGGCGTCGATCGTCCAACCGGTGAAACAACGAGCAACTTCGATCACGTCGGTTTCGGTATAGCCGCCGTCGACACCCAGCGTGTGCAGCTCCATCAGCTCCCGGGCGTAGTTTTCGTTGGGCCCAAAGCGAGTGTTGGAGAAATTGTCCAGGTAATAGAGCATCGCCGGGCTGCGGGCATTCGCTCGGAGCAGGTCCTCGAAGCGGCCCAGCGCGAAAGGCCTGACGTTTTCCCGATCGTCGACAGTTTTGAGGTACTGAACCGGGCCGTCGAGAATGAACACGTTGAAATGATTGGTCCAAAACTCGACCATAACTTCAAAAAGCTGCCGGGGGCTGAACAGTTGTTGGGCGATCGTGGCGACAATCAGCTCAGACACCGGATCAAAGTTGTCGTCCTCCAGGCGTTCAAAGATCTCCGCGTAGCTCATCGCCAGGCTCGGAAACAGGTCGACCAGCAGGTCCTCAAGGAACGTGTTGTCGATCTGCTCGGCGTTGAGCTGATAGTCCAGGTAGCCTTCGAACCCGAGCTCAAGCGCAAACTCCAGATCGGGCCCAGCGATACCAAAAGAGGTTCGGTTCAGCAGGTGAACCAGACTTTGCTGAACGCTGTCGCCGATCGCTTTTCGTCGCGGCCCCTGGCGCTTGGCCTGCGCGGTGCGCCATTGCTGCAGGTGGTGATCGATACGGCTGGCAGCGATGACCGCTGCGATCCGCTGGCCGTCAAAGGCCACCTCACGGGTGCCCATGGCTCGGTTCATCATGTTCATTGGCTCTGCTCACAAAGGCTGGTCAGATACAGGCGATCGAGGGGGATCTGGCCCGACTGCTGCGCGTTGGTGGCGTTAAACCATGCGGTGGCCCGCTCGCAGCTCGAAAAATCGACCGTCAGCTCCCCCCAAACCGGCTTATCGACCGAATCGGGGGCGTTCATCACCCCACCGGTCGCGCTCAGCATCTCCAGCGTCGCGCGGCCCTCGCTGGGCGTGCCGCTGCCGACCAGCCAGAGCTGCTCGCCGCTGGTGAAGTCGAAGGTGAACCAGTACGCCACCAAGACGTTTGTGGCGGGTACGTATTCAAACAGCAGCCCCTGGCCGGCCGCAGCGGGATTGAACCAGCCCGCAGAAATGCGGTTGTCGATCGCAAACGGCGGTGACTCGTCGAGAATCTGCAGCCCGCCGCGCATGCCTGCTTCCGCGTCGCTAAAAAAGAAATACTCGCCCGGCGGATCGATTACAGCGAGCTCGAGCTGGTCGCCAGGGGTGAGCCGTTCGCTGGGCAGCCCGCTGATTTCGGTGCTTGCCTCCGCCGCGATTCGGTGGCTGCCTTCGACAACGCGGAACAGGAGCGTGTCGCCGGCGCGCGCTTCCACGACCTCCGGAACAAACCGGTTGTTGAGGACAGACACCTCGAACGTTGCCGCCGCAGCCATTGGCGCCGCCGCGATCAGCAGCACGGGAAGCAAAAGCCAGCCGACGAGTCGCACGCGCATCATTGGCCTGCTCCCTCACTGCATTCAACCACCGGCGTTAGGCGCTCCAGCGAAATGGTCCCGCTGCTGGTTCCCGTGTACGCGAACTGCCCGGTTGTACAGCTGCTGAAACTCAGCTCGGCGGTGCCCCAGCTTTCGTTGACCGGCGCTGTATCCGGTGAGTTAAGCGCACCGCCCCGGGTCAACGTGAGCTCCAGCGAGATGGGCTGTTGATCGAGGGTGCCCGATCCGGTGAGCCAGAGCTGAGAGCCACCCTCGGGGGCGAACGTAAACCAGGCGACAAATGCCTGGTTGCTGTCGGGGATGAGATGAATTACAAAACCTTGCCCGTCTTGCTCCGGATTCCACCAGGTGCCATTCAGGCCGGTTTGGAGCGCCGGAGCTGCCTGCACGGTCGTGGCGACCAGCAGAACAAGGAAAAGAATCAGGCTTCGCATCGGCTCACTCCCGTGGTTTCGGTGGTTCAACGCAGCAGCGCCCCAGATGGTTGACACGAATCGTACTCGTGACGCCGGATCCATGGCGTCTCGGCGGACGAAATGGCGCGGGAAGTCGTGCTGCATTGAATCCAGCCTAAACCAAACCCCGCTCCAAAGCCGCGATCGAAACCTCAAATGTGAACCGTGTGCAGCCATGGAGGCGGCAATTTGCTAGAATTTCCGACGATTACCCACGTCTTTTGGGGAGGCTGTCATGATAAAAAACCAACGAATGGGCCGCCTGTCGGCGCTCGTCAGCGGGTGCGCGCTTTTGCTTGCCGCGGCCGGTGCCGGCGCACAAGATCCGGTCCGCAAGGACGTCCTGCTCATCGACCGGATGGCCAAGACCGCCCATATGAGCGTGCCGGTCAACGGCCTGACCATGGATGAGGTGGTTCAAAAATTCGGCGAGCCAGCCAATCGGTATGGCGCGGTCGGAGACCCGCCCATCGCTCGCTGGGTCTACGACAATTTCACCGTCTACTTCGAGTATCAGCGGGTCATTCACGCGGTCATCAATCGCGCCACCCAAAGCGAATCTGCGCCGCCGCAGAATTGACTAGTGGGTCGGTTGCCGCGGCAACCGCGTCAGGGACGGAATACGGATGCTGAATCAGCCCACAGTCGAAGCCCGATGGCGGCTGCCGGCCGAATGGGAGCCTCAGGATGCAACGCTTCTCGCCTGGCCCTACGAAGGGTCGGACTGGACACCGGTGCTCCGCTACGCGCAGCGAACCTACCGCGAGCTGATCGCTGCCATTCGCCGCTATCAGCCCGTTGTGCTGTGTATCCGTGGCGAAGACCTGCTCACGGAAGACTGCTGGTCCGATCCGGGCGGCAAACACCCCGTCATTGTGGTGGCTACGGAATACGACGACACCTGGTTGCGGGATACAGCACCTCTGACGCTGTTTGACGATCTCGGGCGGCCGGCCTGGGCTAACTTCGTGTTCGACGGCTGGGGCGGGCGCAGCCATCACCCGCTCGACGCATCACTGGCGTCACGTCTGTGGGCTGAACCTCAGTTCAACAAGCTGCCCTTCCAAAACTACCCATACGTCATGGAGGGCGGAGCCATCGATTCCGACGGCATGGGCACCGTCATGACGACCACCCGCTGCTGGCGCAGCCGAGATACCGATTTCAGCAAGCGGAGAATCGCCGCCAACCTCGGGCTGCACCTGGGTGCAGAGCGCGTACTGTGGCTGGACCATGGCGAGCTGCTCGGCGACGACACGGACAGTCATATCGACATGCTCGCCCGGTTCGCCCCGGACAACACGATCATCTATCAGGGCTGCCAGCTTCCGTCTGACCCTCATTATCCCTTTATGCAGTCGATGCGGGCCCAGCTGGAGACGTTCCGGACGCTCTCGGGCAAACCCTATCGACTTCTCGAACTGCCGATGCCGTCGCCGGTTGGCACTGGGCGCTATCGCTGTCCGGCCACCTACGCCAATTTCCTGGTGTTGAACAACGCTGTGCTGATGCCCACCTATGGTGACGACGAACATGATCAGCAGGCGGCCCGAGTGATCAGCACCGCATTTCCAGGCTTTGAGGTCGTCGGCATCGATTGTCGGGTTTTGATTACCCAAGGGGGCGCCGTGCACTGCGCCACCATGAATCTACCCCTTGGCGCACTCAGGCATTGATCACCCGCAATACACTCAAGGTGGCGCTGCTTCAGCTCGGAGCAGGCGCCGGCCAGGAGCAGGCTCGCGTCGCTGCCGAGCGCGCGCTGGCCGAAGCGGCGGAGGCTGGTGCCACGCTCGCGCTGCTGCCGGAACTGCACCTCCATCACTATTTCTGCCAAACCCACAGCCTGGCGAACTTTGAGCTCGCTGAGCCCCTGCCCGGTCCTTACAGCGACTGGCTGGGCGAGCAGTCGGCCCGCCATGGCCTGGTGATCGTCGGCTCGACGTTCGAACGCCGCGAGCCGGGGCTGTATTTTAATACCGCAGTGGTGACCGATACCGATGGCCAGGTTGCTGGCTGTTATCGAAAGCAGCACATTCCCGATGATCCGGGTTACCACGAGAAGTACTACTTCACGCCGGGCGACGGCGAGCTCACCTGCATCGAGACCAGCGTCGGGCGACTCGGCGTTTTGGTGTGTTGGGACCAGTGGTTTCCCGAGGCAGCCAGGATTCTCGCGCTCGATGGTGCCGATCTGTTGCTTTACCCAACGGCAATCGGCTGGGACAACGCAGATGATGGTGATGAACAGGCGCGGCAGCACGATGCGTGGCAAACGGTGCAGCGCGGCCACGCCATTGCCAACGGACTGCCGTTACTCGCCTGTAATCGGATTGGCCAGGAGCCGGCCGGTGAAATGCCCGGTCAACGGTTCTGGGGTGCCTCGTTTGTTGCCGGCCCCCAGGGTGAGGTGCTGGCCCGCGCTAGCCACGACCAGCCGGAAACCGTTTTGGCCACCGTCGATTGGCAGCGGCGAGACGCCGTAAGACGAGTGTGGCCCTTCTTTCGTGACCGGCGGATCGACCGCTACTCCCCCATACTCCAGCGGACCGCAGGATGAGCACCGAAACCACCACACCCGCCGTGTCTCCGGAGCTGGCTGACCAGCCGTTGGCGGTTGTGATCAGCGGTGACGTTGAATACACGCTGCTGGGTACCGCACACGTCTCGAAGCGCTCCGTCGAGGCCGTTAAGGCCTTAGCGCAGCAGCAAGTGTTTGACGCCATCGCCGTGGAGCTGTGCCAGAGTCGGTATGACGCGCTGACCAAGCCCGACTCGTGGCAGAAGACCGACCTTTTCAAGATTATCCGCCAGGGGAAAGCCGGGCTGGTGGCGGCCAACCTCGCGCTGGGCGCCTATCAGCGTCGACTCGCGGACCAATTTGGGATTGAACCCGGCGCGGAGATGAAGCAGGCGCTCGAGGAGGCCACCACGCTTGGGCTGCCCCACCTGCTGGTCGACCGGGACATCGGGATAACCCTGAAACGGGTGATGGGCGCGGTCGGCTTTTTTGACAAGTTTGGCATCCTCGGCGGCCTGATCACCAGCCTGGTCACGCGGGAAGAAATCTCTGAGCAAGATATCGAGCGACTCAAAGAAGGCGACATGCTCGAGAACACGTTCGCTGAGTTCGCTGAGAATTCCGAACCGCTTTACCGAGCACTGATCGAGGAACGGGATCACTACATGGCGGCCGCGCTGCGGCAGCAAAGCGCCGAAAAAGGTGTCCGCAAGGTGCTGGTTGTTATCGGCGCTGGCCACCTGAAAGGGCTGGCCGGAGCACTCGAGCGCGCGGACGCCGAGCCTACGGAAGTCCTGTCCCGGCTCAACGAGCTTCCGCGGCGCGGTCAGTGGATCAAGGCTCTGCCCTGGTTGATCACCGCGGTGATCTTGACCGGCTTTGCGATCGGGTTTTACCGCAGCCCTGAGCTTGGCTGGTCGCTGGTGGTATTTTGGGTTTTGATCAATGGAACCTTGGCAGCCTTAGGAGCCGCAGCGGCGCGAGCCCATCCGCTCACGGTGGCCTCGGGGTTCGTCGCAGCCCCCCTCACCTCGCTCAATCCTACGATTGCCGCAGGCATGGTGACGGCTTCCGTGGAGGCCTACCTCAGGCGGCCGAGGGTGGCCGACTTTTCTGCCCTACGCGACGACGTCACCACACCTTCGGGCTGGTGGCGAAATCGGGTTTCGCGAGTCCTCCTGGTTTTTGTGTTCTCCAACCTTGGCTCCATGCTGGGAACGTGGATCGGTGGCTTCCGAATCTTTGGAGCCCTTAGCTGACATGGCCCAAGCGCCACTCAAGCTCGGGCCGTACAGGCTGCGTGGCCGCGTTCTCTTAGCACCGATGGCCGGCATCAGCGACCAGCCTTTCCGACGTCTATGCCGACAGCACGGAGCGGCTTTGACTACCTCAGAAATGCTCCACGCCGATCAGCGCCTGTGGCATACCCGAAAATCGAGTCAGCGCATCCGGATGGATGAGGATGAAGAAGTCCGGTCCATTCAGATCGCCGGAGCCGAGCCGGCGATGCTCGCTGACGCTGCCCGCGCGTGTGAAGAACTCGGCGCGCAGCTGGTGGATATCAATATGGGGTGCCCGGCCAAGAAGGTTTGCAACAAGCTGGCGGGATCTGCGCTGCTGACCGACCCGGAGCTGGTTCAGAAGATCCTCACAGCCGTGGTGGGTGCCGTCACCATTCCGGTGACGCTCAAGATCCGAACCGGACCCTGCCCTCAAACACGTAACGCCCTGGAAATTGCTGGTATGGCTGAAGATTGCGGCATTCAGGCGCTGGTCATCCACGGCCGAACGCGCGCTGACCGCTTTCGCGGCGAAGCTGAGTACGGCACCATCCGCCAGGTGAAAGCGAGGGTGTCCATACCGGTGATCGCGAACGGCGACATCCAAACGCCGGAGGACGCGGCGCGCGTGCTGAGGATGACGGATGCCGACGGCGTCATGATCGGCCGAGCGGCCCAGGGGAATCCCTGGCTGTTCACTCAGGTTCAGCGCTTCCTGGACAGCGGTGAACTTCTCCCCGGGCCTCAGCCAGACGAGCTGGGCCAAACCCTGGTCCATCACCTCGCGGCGCTGGAAGATTTTTACGGACCGGTCCTCGGCCCCAGGATCGGGCGTAAACATATCGGCTGGTACCTGCAACGGATTGCCGGAGGAACGGAACTTCGGCAGACTCTGATGCCGCTGACCGAAGGCGTCGCCCAACGCGAACGCATCCGTCAGTGGTTCGAAAACCATCAACCAACGATGGCCGACGCGGCCTGAGCTTATTCATGGGTCTCAAAACACTGCTGTTCAAACCTCGCTGGCAACATAAAGACCCAGCGATTCGCGCGCGCGAGGTGGCGCGGTCAGAGGATCCTCGCTTGGTCAACGAGCTGTCGCAGATCGCTCGCAGCGACGCTGATCCAGACGTCCGCCTCGCCGCCAGCCGTCGCGTAACTCATCTCGATACCCTTTTTGCGATCGCCAGCATGGACAGCGCGCCCGCGGTCAGCGGCTATGCCTGGCGTCAGGTCAGACATCAGCTGGAGACGTTGCCAGAAGGTGACAGCGCCAGCGTGCAGCTAGAGATCCTGAAGCAGCTCGACGACGATCAGATGATCGAGCAGCTCGCCAGGAAAGCTCAGTCGACCCTGCTGCGCGGAGCGGCCCAGGAACGCCTCACGCGCGAGGGCCTGCTCGGCGATCTGGCAATCAGTGACCCGGACCCGACGCTGCGTATGCGGGCCGCCGGCCGGGTCACCAGCGAATCGACCCTCCGGCGCATCGCTGACGGCGTCAGAAAAAGGGACAAGAAGCTCTACCGCAGCGTGACCGACCGCCTCGAGGCGCTCCGTGTCGCCGCCGGCGATACGGAGATCGTGACCGACCGAGCCGTCGCCCTGTGTCAGTCTCTCGAACATCTGGCTGTCGGTGAGGAATCCCGAGAGAACCGCGCGGCCGAACTCAATCGAATCAAGCAGTCATTTCAGGGCCTGAGCCGCGACACCAAGCTACCCAAAGAGCTGCTGGCGCGTTTCGAAAGCGCCGCAACGATTGCCGAAGCCACGCTGAGTGATCCAAAAGAAGATCCCCTCGCGCCGCTTCGGGCGGAGCTCAAGGCGTTTACTACCCGATCTCAGCAGGTGATCAAAGGTCGCGAGCTGGAGCCTGTGAAAGCCCTTCTCCGCAGCTTCCCGGACCTCGATGAAAAATTGCAGGCTGAAGCCCCGGAGCTGCGTGAGCAGCTCAGTGAACAGCTGGATCTGCTGACCGACAGGCGACAGGAGCTCTTGGCCGAGGCCCGTCCTGATCCGGCGCTGGTTAAGCTCTGCGAAACCGCTGAGCGGCCGGGGCGGCGCGGCGGAAAGGCGGATTTTGTCACCGACCTGCGCAGTCGGTGGCAGCGCGCGGCCTCTACCCCGCTGTCACCGGTCAACCAAGAGCTCAAACAACGATTTGACGCCGCGTTAGACGCGCACTCCACCCGGCAGGCCGAAGCCGCGGCCCGGCGCCAGCAGGCCGGCGAAGCATTTGCGGTTCAGCTGGAGACCTTGGAAAAGGAGCTGGACAGCGGCGACGTCAAGCAGGCCGCAGTGGCACTTCAGCGTGCCCAGCAGCATCTCAATAACGCCGGTAAACAGCATCCGGAGTCCGGCCGCCTGACTCAGCTGCGCGGCAAGCTGCAGGAAATGCGGCAATGGCAGCGCTGGTCTAACGACGAGGTGCGACAGCGACTCGTGGAACATGCCGCCGCCATTCCCGGCTCCGGCATGCACCCGGACGCCGTTGCGGCCCGCGTAAAGGAACTTCGCGGGCGCTGGAAAGAGCTGGACGCCAGCGAACGACTCGCGGGCGACCCACCCAATCGGCCGGTGAGCCCAAAACTCTTCCGGGAGTTTCAGGCGGCGTGCGAGGCAGCCTTCGAGCCTGCCCGGCAATTCTTCGAAAAGCGCGCAGAGGTGCAGAACAAACATCTCGACGAGCTCAACGAACTCTGCGAAAGCCTGGCGGGCATTACGCCGAGCGGGGACAACTGGGACGAAATCTCCCGCGCGGTAGGACAGGCCCGCGGTTCGCTTCGACGGTTGTCTGAGGTGCCCCACCGCTATCGGGCGGGGCTTGCCCAGCGGCTACGCAGCGAGGCCGACCGGCTCGATGAGGCGCTCAAGGGCCAGTACGAGATCGTGGAACGACGCAAGCGGAAAATCATTGAAGAAGTGACGGCGCTTATCGAGGAACCCGACACCGCGAAAGCGGTCGAGGCTGCCAAAGCCGCCCAGCAGCGCTGGAAGGCCGCAGGGCGCCTGCGCCGCGGTCTCGACCAGAAGCTCTGGAAAGAATACCGCACAGCCGCCGACCAGATCTTCGGCCGGCTGGACGAGCAGCGTCAGCAGGCCCAGGCGGAACGTAAGGCGAGCCGCGCTCAGCTCCAGGAACTGTTGAATGAGGCAAAACAGCTCGAACCGTCCTCAGAAGGATTTAGCGCCGCGCGCGATCAGCTTCACCAACGCTGGCGCGAAGCCGGCGGTGACGATCGCAAGCTTCAGCAGCAGTTCTCCGAGCTGATCGAAAAAGCTGAGCAAGGCCATCGACAGCATCAAACGCAGCTCGCGTCGCGTCAGCGTCAGGTGCTGCGCGACCTGGAGCAGCAGTGCCACGAGGCGGAACAGGCTGTCCTGAGCGGTGTCACTGAAGCGCCGACCGTCGCGGCCGGCGAGCTCGACTTGGGGCATGCACCCGGGCTCACCCAACGCTTAGCGCAGCTCGGAACCTCGCTCCAAGCGCTGAGCCCGGAGGCGCTCGAGGAGCGTCTGAAACAGCTTCAGGCGCTTTGCATTCGCGCCGAGTTCCTGGCGGGGACGGACACGCCTGAGCCGTTTCATGAAGAGCGGATGAGCTACCAGGTCAAGCGGCTCGCTGAGCGAATGACGGGAGAAGCGCGGCAGACGCTGAGGGAGGAAGCTGACGAGCTTGAAGCGCTATGGCTTGGCAACGGACCGCTCCCGCCTGGCGACGCGTCCGACCAGACCCGCAAACGCCTGCTGGCGGCGCTGGTCGAACTAGACTCGCAGCGTCCCTAGAGCGCGAGTCCCCGGGCTCGGGCCAGCGACTCGCGGCGAAACGTCCTAAGCCGCTTCGCCCTGCCCGGTCACTCGCTTACGGCGACCACCAAAACGCCGAACCCGACTCGCCGCCTGCCAGCGGCGCTTGGCCCAAAGACCGAGATCATCCAGCGTCACGTAGATGGTCGGTAGCACGCACAGGCTGATGACCGTCGAGAACACCAGACCGCCGACAATCGCCCGCGCCATGGGGAAATAGGCAGGGCCCCCGCCACCGATCTGTGTCGTTCCAAAACAAAGCGGCAGTAGACCCAGCACCGTCGTGCCGACGGTCATCAGGATAGGGCGCAACCGATCTCGCCCACCTTGAACTACGGCGTCGCTGCGGAGCATGCCGCCGCGGCGCAATTGGTTGATATGGTCGACCAACACAATGCCGTTGTTCACCACAACACCAATTAACACCAGGATGCCAATTAGCGCCATCAGCGAAAAGGTGGTCTGGGTCAGCAGGAAAAACCAGTAGACCCCAACAACAGAAAAAATGATCCCGGAAACAATCGAAAGCGGGTGCAGCACCGACTCAAACAGCGCCGCCATGATGATATAAATGAACAGGATCGCAAGCAGAATGTTGATGACCATCTTGTTGGCCGTGTCGTCGTTGAACTGGAATCCTCGGCCAAACTTCCAGCCATAACCCGCGGGAAGCTGCAGCTGATCCATCACCTGCTTGATATCGTCACGAGCTTGATCCATCGTTTTGTTGTTTAACGTAGCGGTGATGCCCAGCCCTGTCTCTCGATCTTGTCGATTGATATTGCGAGGGCCCGAACGAACCGCCATCCGCACGAGCGCGCTCAAAGGCACTTCCTGACCGTTACTCGCCGTCAGCTTTAGTGACTGGATATGGTCCACAGTCTGCGTGTCGGATTCGGCAAAACGCAGTGTGACCGGCACCTCTCCATCAGGCCCGCGGTAATCGGAGAGCTGCGTGCCGCGCAACGCAACCGCGATGGCCTGTGCTACCGTTTGGGCGCTAATTCCGTAGCGTGCGGCTTTGTCCCGGTCCACGGTCACCGACACCTCCCGATCTCCGGCACCCAGATCGGTTTTTACATCCTCCAAGCCTCGGATCTGGCTCAGCGCAAAAACTACACCGTCAGCCAGCTCCGCCAGCCGTTCGCTGGACTCGCCGGTAATCGACAGAGACACACCCTCAGCACCGGCAGAACGCTGCTGATCGAAGCTCGGTTTACCGATCGCAATCTTGGGCAGGTCCTCGCGGATCATCTCCTTAATCTTTTCCGACGAGAGCTTGGCGCTGTCGACGTCCTTCAGCAGGATCGATGACTGGGCCTCACCGTCTTCGGAGAAGTAGGTGTAAACCTTGTCGATCTCGAAGCGCTCTTGATTCGCGTAGAGGTAGTCTTCGATCAGGTCGACCGCGGGCCGAACCTTGTCGAGGGGATACCGCTGATCCAGGTTGTAGCGCAGGAACAGATCGCGATCTTCTTCACTGGGGAACATATCCGTTTTGACGACGCTGATCGGACTGGCCACGGAAAACAAAATTAGAAAGATGGCGCCCCATGCCGGCCAGCGGTGACCCAGCGTCCAACCCAGGAATCTGGCGTAGTGTTCCTTCAGCCGATCGATCCAGTTTCTCCTCCGCTCCGCCGGCGCCTTGACTCGGGTTGTCACCAGTGGAATCAGGGTCTGGGCTATCACCAGCGACATGAGCAGCGACAGACAGATCGCAAACGCCACATGCTGTAGAAATATCTTGATCTCGGACATCTCGCCAAAAAGATTTGGCAGAAACACCGCCATTGAAGTCAGTGTTCCGGCAAGTACTGCCAGCCCGACCGATGACACGCCTCGCTCCGCCGATCCAACCGGATCGTCTGGGGTCTTCTCACGCTCAGTGAAAATCGCCTCACTCACAACCACCGCGTTATCCACCAACATTCCTACCGCGAGCATCAGGCCCATCATGGAAAGAATGTTGAGCGTAAACCCAGCCAGGAACATCGCCCCAAGCGCCACGGTAATCGAAATAGGAACCGCTAGAGCAACCAGCAGCGTGGTCACAACGTTGCGCAAGAACAGGTAAAGGACCACCATTGAGAGCAAGGCACCGAGGAGTCCGGCACTGAGAAGGTCCTGAAGACTGCTTAAGACACCTTCAGCCTGGTTTTCGAGAAAAAAGAGCTCAATACCCTGCATTTCTTCACTCGTTCCGGACTCGGCAACCTGCGCCAAAATTCGTTCTGCGGTCGCCACAAGATTGGCCCCGCGCTCGCGGTGAATCTCAAGGCCGATGGCGTAGTTCTGGTCGAGGTGACGCTCGTAGGTCCGCTCCATGGGCTCAAAGCTGATACTGGCAATGTCGCCGAGCCGCGTTCCTCTGCTGTTGATAACCAAGTTACGAATTTCATCGATACTGCGAAACTCGCCAACAGGATTGACTCGGAGACGCTGTCCGCCATCGCTGATGAGACCCGCCGAGGCGGCAAAATTGGCTGCCTCCAGACGCGTACTGAGCTCGCCCAGGTTGATTCCCATTGCGTCGACCCGGTCGGCTGAGAGCTCAATCCGGATCTCGCGCGGTTCGACACCCTGTAGTTCGACCCGAGCCACACCCTCAAGCCGCTCGATGGGCCTGACGAGATTCCGCGTCAGCATTTCATACGACTCGGAAAGATCTCGCTGGCTGGATATCCGCAGCGTCAGCATCGCCTCATCGGACGTATTGAATTTGAAGACGTTGATGCGCCTCAGATCGGCCGGCAGCTCATCCCGGATTGCGTCCAAGCGCTCTCGGGCTTCTACCGCCTGTACGGTGGTGTCTTTGCCCCAGTCAAACGCCATGAAAACCTGCGAGCCCTCTGGCGTTGAGTTGCTGTTGATGAACTTAACGCCTTTTAGGGTCGCCAATGCCTCTTCCGCCGGCCGCGTGATCAGCCGTTCGGTCTCACGTGGCGTCGACCCCGGATAACGCATGTCAATAAACAGAAACGGCGCATCAATCGACGGCAGCATCTCCAGGGGCAGAAGGCGAGCAGACAGCCCGCCTAGCACCAGCAGAGAGAGAAAGATCATGGCCGTCGCCACCGGACGGCCGATACAAAACTGCGCTGGGGTCACGCCCCCTCCTCCACCGGTCGGATCGGCTCTAGCGCCGCAAAGCTTCGCTTCCGATCCAGCAGGTCGTACATGACCGGCACAACCACCAGCGTCAGCAGTGTGGACACCAGCAGCCCGCCGATCACCGTGATCGCCATGGGCGCACGCATCTCGGCCCCCTCGCCGACCCCCAGAACGAGCGGCACCAAGCCCAGCGTTGTGGTCAGGGTGGTCATCACAATCGGCCGCAGCCGCGAGTGACCAGCCTCGATAATCGCATCTCGTTTACTGGTGCCCGCAGCGCGCAGCTGGTTGATCAGATCGATCAGCACAATGGCGTTATTCACCACAATCCCAGCCAACATGATCAGTCCAATAAATACGATCACGCTCAGCGAGGTGCCGGTGAGCGTCAGCGCCGCCACCGCACCCACCGCCGCCAGTGGAATGGAAAAGAGAATGACCAGCGGGTGGATGAGCGACTCGAACTGCGATGCCATCACCAGATACACCAGGAACACGGCCAGCCCCAGAGCAAACGCCAATGACTTGAACGACGCGTCCATCTCCTCACTTTGCCCGGCAACCCGGTACTTCACGCCGTACGGCAGCTTCAGCTGATCCAGCAGGGCTTGAGCTTCCTCCACGCCCTCTTTCAAACTGCCGTAACTCAGGTTGGCCGAGATGAGTGCTGCACGCTCCTGGTCGACTCGATGGATCTCCGCAGGACCCTCCGTGGCCACCACCTCAGCGACCGATCCCAGGGTGACGGGCCTGGCGCTCGCTGGATTCACGATCAGATCCCGCACGTCGTCAACCGAGCTTCGGTCGTCCTCGCGGGCCCGCACCAGCACGTCGATCTTGCGGTCGCGGAAACTGTAACGGGTCGCCACCTCGCCGCGGATCTTCTGCACAACCTGATCGGACACCTGTCGGTTGGTCAGGCCGAGGGCTGCGACCCGCTCCTGATCAAACAGGATCTGGATCTCCGGGTGGCCCTGTTCCAGGCTGGACCGCACATCCGCGAATCGATCTGAGGTGCCAAGCGCCGCCTTGATCAACGCGCCGCCCTCTTTCAACCGGTTGAGTTCGAAGCCGAGCACTTCGATTTCCAGGGGCGTCGAGAAGCTGAACAGGGCCGGACGGGAAAATTCAGCCTGGACACCCGGCAGCGAGCTGACCGTCGCGCGCAGCCGCTCGATCGCCTGGGCCTCATCGCTCGGCCCGGTACCGCGCTTCATCACTACGAGCACCTCACCGATGTTCTCCCCAGACTCGGTCGGGTTTGCGTCGATGCGATTTCCGGTACCGGACACAGCGTGCACCTCGTCGATAGCATCGATGTCTCGGGCCGCGGTCTGCACCAAACGCACCACCTCGTCGCTGCGTTTGAGCGGCGTCCCGGGGCTGAGTTTGACGGTTAGCTCAAACTGTCCTTGGACCAACTGCGGGATCAGTTCAGCGCCCAGCCTCGGCACCTGGGCGACGGTCAACGCCATCGCTACGGTGGCGACCAGCAGAATGACCCAGCGATGGTTGAGCGACCACGGCAGGATGGCGCGGTACCAGCGGGCGAGCAGGTTAAACAGCGCCATCACCAGTTTCGCGGGCCACTGCAGGACCCAGCCCAAGGCAAAGCCCACTGCCCTTCCAGCAATGACGCAGCCGCTTAGCACCATCGTCGGGAGCCACGAGAAAACGAAGGTTCGGCTCGCACGCATGCCCCGCCCCGCCCGTGTCCGAGGTTCTGACGAAGGATGTTCCTCCTCCGGAAAACTGAGCGGCGACTCACCACGCAGCGATGACAGCATCGGGATAACGGTCATCGCAACGGCGAGGGAAACCAGCAGTGCAAAAGTGACGGTCAGCGCCTGGTCTTTGAACAGCTGCCCGGCGATGCCCTCTACAAAAATCAAAGGCAGGAAAACGGCGACGGTGGTCAGGGTCGAGGCGAATACCGCACCGGATACTTCCTGGGTGCCGTTGACCGACGCATCGAGCACGCTGACACCCCGTCGGCGATGGCGGCTGATGTTCTCCAGAACCACAATGGCGTTGTCTACCAGTAGTCCAATTGCCAGCGCGATACCGCCGAGCGACATAATGTTCAGCGACAGGTCAGCCATGTTCATCAGGAAAAAGGTGGTGATGATCGACAGCGGAATCGAAGCCGAGATCACCAGCGTTGGCCACGCGTCTCCCAGGAAGAAATAAATGATCAGCACCGCCAGCAGGCCGCCAAACAGGGCCGCCTGAGTCACGTCGGAGATGGACTGGCGGATAAAAACCGACTGGTCGTCTACGGTCACCAGCTGGAGGTCTTCGGGCAGGGTCTCTTTAAGCTGCTCAAGCCGGGCGATCACCGCCTCAGCCACTTTTACCGTGTTGGCATCACCCTCTTTGTAAACAGCAATTTCCACAGATTCGCGCCCGTTGGTGCGAATGATCGCCTGGCGTTCCTTGTAGCCCTCCTGGATCTGAGCAACGTCGCGGAGGTAAACGGGCCGGCCGCCGGCCGGTGAAACCACGAGATCGCGAATTTCGTCTACGGTTTGAAACTGGTTGACCGTGCGGACCAGGTAGCGTTCGGTGCCCTGCTCCAGCCGTCCGCCCGACACGTTGACGTTCTCCTCCCGCAGCCGGTTGACAACGTCGCTGCCCGACAGATTGAGCTGCGCGAGGCGCCGCTGGTCGATCTGGATTTGAATTTCGTCCTCGAGGCCGCCGCTGATTTTTACGGCCGCCACGCCCTCGATCGGCTCCAGGCGTTTCTTGAGCTCCTCATCAGCGAAACGCCGCACCTGTTTCAGCAGGTTTTCGTCAAAGCCTTCGGCCTTTTCTGAATAGAAGGCGAGCCGCAGCACCGGATCGGTCGAGGGATTAAACCGCAGCAGAACGGGCCGATCGGCGGACAGCGGCAGCTGAAGCACCTCCAGCTTCTCCCGCACGTCCAGGCTGGCGAGATCCATGTCGGTGCCCCAAGCAAACTCGAGCATCACGTCCGCCTGTCCGGTGCGGGACACGGAACGAACGTTCTTAACGCCCTTCACCACGCCCACCTGCTCTTCCACCGGTTGCGTAACCAGCTTTTCGATTTCTTCCGGGGCCGCGCCGATAAACTCCGTGCGGACGGTCAGCGACGGGTACGACAGCTCCGGCAGCAGGTTGACCTTAAGCTCGGACAGCGCAATGACGCCGAACACAAGCAACAGCACCGAGAACATCGCCACGGTGACGCGACGACGCGTGGATACACGGATCAGACTCATGGGTTTAGCCGTTGGTTTCGGTTTCGGCGATTCGCTCGGCAAGTACCGACGCGCTGTCAGGATCTGGCAGGTTGATGACGTCTAGCAACGTTTCGTCCGCGATACTGCCTTTGCCTGCGGTGACCACCTGCTCACCCGGCTCAAGCCCCTGAAGAATCTCCACCACACCGTCAGTGGTATAGCCGACCTGCACGTCAACGCGCTCGGCCCGCTGGCCGACGACGCGATAGACGTAGCGCTCCTTGTCTTCCACAACCAGCGCGTCCTGCGGAATGGTGATGGCCTCATCGTGTTCGTCGTAAACGACGCTGACGCGGCCGAACATACCGGGCTTCAGGCGAGGATCGGGCTGGGGCATCTCGATGGTGACTTTAAACGTACCCGTTTGTGGGTCCACTACCGGACTGATTCGGGCAAGCTCACCCTCGAAGGTTTCCTCGGCCAGCGCATCAACCTGTAGTTCGACTGGCTGACCAGTACTCAGCGCCGAAAGCTCACGCTCCGGTACGTAAATCACCGCCAGCAGCGGGTCAAAGTTATGAACCCGGAACAACGGGTCGTGGAGATTAACCAGGTTGCCAATCTTCACCATCCGCTCGGAAACCACACCGCCGATCGGAGACCGCACCTTGGTGTAGCTCAGTTCGAGCTTTTGCATCTCGTAAGAGGCTTTTTCGGTTTCAAAGTCAAAGCGTGAACGCTCAAAGGCCTCGGCGCTGATCAATTTCTTTTCTTTCAGCTCACTCGACCGACGAAAATCGTTCTCAAGGCGAGCAAGCGTCGCCTCGGCGCGCGCCACCTCGAGGTCGAGGCGCTCACGATCGAGTTCCGCAACGACCTGGCCCGGGACCACCTGGTCCCCCTCTTCAACCAGCAGCTTCAGCACCACGCCGGGGGTTTTTGCGACGACGTCCGCTTCACGGTCCGCTTCCAGCAGCGTCGTACCGTTATAGGCCGCAAACACACGACCGGTGCCGACTGAGGCGACCTCAACAGGCACCGCCAGCTCTTCTTTTTCGTCAGACGATTCATCGGCGTTAGCTTGACCCTCTTCCGACGCACCGCCGCAGGCAACCAAACCCAAGATCAACATTGCCGCCCCTGCGGCTTTCCACCAAACTTTCATCGACTTTTTCCTTATCTCAACCGAATTATCGGTATTTAGTCCCCAGATTTGAGCCGGATACGGCATTTTTCTGCCATATGGGTGTTGTAGTTCACTATAACGCCAGCACTCCTGTCCCCGATATAGCTCGTAAGTCATGGCACCAGCCCAAAGTGACAACAGCCTGAATTTTCTAAGCACAAAAAGTGCCAACCTCGGCGAGGCCGCGGATACTGGCAAACCGGCTGTCAAAAAGCTGTTGAAACGGTGATGCAGCGGCGAAAGCACCGGGAGAATGGCGGATTTCGCCACCTTTGCCGGAGCAGCGTGCGACGGTATACTACGCCGCGGTTCGGCAGGCGCCGGCCCGTCAACGTTAGCAAGCTGATTGAAGCAGGGACTCACACATTGAAATCAAATGCCGCCAGATTTCTGGCCGGGCTGACGCTGGTCGTCGTGTCCGCCAGCAGTAGCCTGTGGGCTCAGGACAACACCCAGCAGGGCGACCCTGCGCGGGGTGCGGTCAAGGCCTATACCTGTACCGGGTGCCACGGCATTCCAGGCTACAACAACGCTTATCCGACTTATCACGTACCGAAGATCGGGGGGCAAAACTACCAATACATCGTCGCGGCGCTCAAAGCCTACCGCGATGAGCAGCGGAACCACCCCACCATGCTCGCCCAGGCCGGCAGCATGAGTGACTTAGACATCCAAGACATCGCTGCCTATTTTGTTTCGCTCGAGGGCAGCGAACCGAAGCCTGAGTATTTTCCCAAAGGGGACGCGGCCGCAGGCGAAGGCAAGATTCAGCTGTGTATTGCCTGCCACGGTGCTGACGGCAACGGCATCGACCCGCAGTATCCTCGGCTGGCGGGCCAGTATGGGGACTACCTGGTGAAAGCGCTTCAGGACTATAAGTCCGGCGCCAGGGTCAACGCCATCATGGCTGGCTTTGCGACCAACCTGAGTCTGGAAGATATGCGGGATCTGGCGGCCTATTACGCCGCGAAACCCGGCTTGATCGACCTGAAAATCGAGTAATCGCGATGCCTCGCCGGGCGGTCCTCGCCCGGCAGACACTCAGTAGTACGGATTCTCGCCCGTCGAATGATCGGTGGCGTCCCGGACTTCGGTGATTTCCGGAATGTGCTTTTTCAGCGTTTTCTCAACGCCTTCCTTTAGCGTGACGTTGACCATGCCGCAGCCGTGACACCCACCGCCAAACAGCAGCGTCGCGACACCGTCGTCGGTTACTGACACCAGGGAAACCTGCCCCCCGTGGGACGCCAGCGACGGATTAACCTCGGCCGCGAGCAGGTATTCGATGCGGTCTTTCACCGCCGCGTCATCGTCCGGCTCGGAACCTCTCAGGTTGGGTGCTTTGACCACGAGCTCGCCGCCCGTTGCGTCCTTTTCAAACGCCATTTCGGCCGCGTCGAGAAACGGTATCGATGCGGATTCGATATACAGATCAAACCCTTCAAGCGGAACGCGCTGATCGCTGGCCTGCGCATCCGCGGGCTCACAGAAGCTCAGCTCACAGGAGGCCGCGGGGGTGCCGGGCTGGCTGACCATCAGCCTCAGCGCCAGGCCTTCGATATCCTGCTGAGCGATGAGTTTACGAAAGTATTCCTGGGCAGACGCCTGAACGTCGATCATGCCTTGATAGCCTCATAAAGCACCGGCAGGGAGATATCGAGTCGATGGTCCAGTCGCCGGTGGGTCCCCTGGAACTCTTCGTAGTGGTGCGGCACGCCCAGGCGCTGCAGCGCTTTGTGGTAGCGGCGGTTGCCGAACTGAATCTGATATTCGTCCATATCACCGCAATCGACGTGGATGGCTCGTAAAGATTTCAAGGGATGGAGATAACTCTCGAGCATTTCCAGCGGATCATGTTCTTTCCATCGCTGCCAGCGTTTCGGATCGAGTTCAAGCGTCTCGAGATCAAACGGCAGCCTAAGCTGCCGCGGGTTCTCTAGATCGGGATCATAGGAAGCGGCCAGGCAGAGGCACATCAACGTTGAGAATTCGGCGGCGCCCCGCTTCTCGCTCGCCCAGAACTGTTGAATGAATCGGTCGACGCTGCCCGCCTTGCTGAGCCGCAGCGCGCAGGCGGGAAACTCCGGTTTGTAGACCCACTCAAAACCCATGTCGCCGGCATGAGACGCCATGGCGCCCCAGTACTGCGGGAACTGCATGACGCTGTTGAGCGCACCGTAGCCGCCGGAAGACTTTCCCAGGACAGCCCGATGCTCTCGGCCGGGCAGCGTCCGGAACTGGCGGTCGATCAAAGGCACCAGCTCGCGGTGGAGATAGCTGGCGTAGTTGCCGAGCGCCGGACTGTCGAGATACTGGTTTCCGCCCAACGCGGTAAAACAATCCGGAGCGGCCACAATCACGGGCCCCATGGCTTCGCTGGTAATCAGGCGTTCGACGCGTTGAAAAACCCCCTCCTCAAAGCCGCGCCAATTGCCACACGACGCACCGCTGTTGGTGTAAGCGGCCAAGTACCAGATCACCGGATAGGCCTGGTCACCCTGCTCGTAGCCCGGCGGCAGGTAGACCTGGACCTGCCGGGCCACCGGATCGTTCCAGGGGTTACCGGCCAGCACCTCCGATCGATGCTCGAGTCGAACAATCCGCGGGGCCATGTCGTAAAACCGGTTGTGGTGTGGGTTTGTCATAAAAGAAATAGTACCGTCGCGCCGGCCGCCGGAGGCGCCCTGGCCTTCGTCGGCATTGTGAGAAAGCTTAAGTAGCCCGTCAATGCGCTGGTACAATCAGCGCATGACCCAGTCAGATCTCACGACCAAGACGTGCGCCCCCTGCGAGGGCGGCACCCAACCGCTGGATCCGGACCAAACCGCTGAGTTGCTCCCGCAGATTAGTGGATGGACACTCACGCCGGAAGGCGCGATCGAGCGCCGTTACCGCTTTGACAACTACTACCAAACGATGGCGTTTGTGAACGCCCTGGCTTTTATTGCGCACACCGAAGACCACCACCCGGACCTGGCGGTCAGCTATGACAGCTGCACGGTTTCCTACATCACCCACGCGATCGGCGGGCTGTCAGAAAACGACTTTATCTGCGCCGCCAAGGTCAATCGACTGCTCGGTCCTTGAGCAAAGCTGTAGCCTGGCTCCTGCTGCTGGCAACGCCGTTCTGGTTCGTCTTGGCTGTCCAGCCGGCACGCCAGGAGGCGCTGGCGGCGGAGACTTCACTCACGCAGACCCTGTTGCAGCAGGGCTACCGCTGGCACCTCAACGAACCCGCCAACCTCATCGGCCAACGCCCCGTCGGCGTCGAGGCCTGGACGTTTGGCGAATCGGGGCTAAGGCTTCAGCAGGCCAGCTCAACCACCTACGTTCCACTCAATTTTCGCGGGCGAACGCTTCCTGCCGAAAACCTGAGCCGCTTACGCGTGGTGATGGCGGTCAGCCAAACGGTAAATCTAAGACTCTTCCATCGGGCCACGCTCGACGGCCCGGCCGCGCGAAGTGAGGCGGTCACGGTAGAACCCAACCAGCTGCTTGTTGACCTGGACCTTCGAGACCTTCATTGGACGATAGACGGCCGCCAGTCGGCCTGGGGTCAGGGTACGGCGAGCGTCGCAACGCTGCGGGTGCATCCCACCGACCGTCCCGCCGACCTAACGCTGATTGAGGTGCATCTAGCGCCGACGCCAACCACGGGCACCGCAGTCTCCACGAATCTGCAAATGATCGAAAACCCAGCGGCTGCAAACCCTGGATCTCTCACCGCACACGGCCAAAGCTGGGCAGATTGGTCACCGTCAGCGCTTCGCCGAGCCCTAGACCAGATCCGGGTAGACCCCAGGCAATGGCAGCGGAGCGAGCCGCCCGCTCGATGGCTGCCGGGCTGGCCGACCTACCTGACGGTTGCCGTCATTTTGTTAGGCGCCATGATGCAATCACGCTGGCGGGCTGCCGCAGCATTGCTGCTCCTCGCGGTCAGCCTTTGGTGGGGCTTCAGTCAGGCGCAGTGGCAGCTCGCGGGCGTTGCTGCTTGTCTCATTGCTCTGGTCCTTTGCGTTTCGATTCGGTATCAGCCCGCCGCCCGCGACGTTTTGTCTCGGCGTCTTCCCACGCCCCGACCAACCGGTAGCCTGGCTGACCTCCGCCGGCTGGCGGTACTGATGGCGCTGCTGCTGGCATGGCTGGTGTTAACCGACGATCGAACCGATAGCTGGCGTCTCGACCCTGGGCGCTGGGCGACCTACCTGTGCTGGGCCGCGGTTCAGCAGTGGGTACTCTGCACGGTGCTGTATCCACTGAGCCTGCTCGCCGGCGCCGGCTCGGCCGCAGCGATCGCCGTTGCAGCGCTAATTTTCGGCTTAAGCCACCTGCCCAATCTGGAGCTGATGCTCATGACCTGGGTGCTGGCCCTGGGCTGCCTTTTGCACTACAGCCGGCATCAACAGCTGCTCACCCCGATGGCGCTCCACGGTGCAGCCGGAATTGTGCTCTTGGCGATGGCGCCGACGCCCATGCTGTATTCAGCGAGCGCCGGTCCGGGTTTTTGGTCATGATCAGGGCGCTTAGGTCCTGTTGTGATCAAATCAGTTCGCGCCAACCGGCGAGCTTCGACGCCGCCCAGCGCTTGTCGACAGCCGCACAGAAATCCTCTGGCGGCGGCGAGCAGATTCCGAGAGCTGCCTCGACGACATCCAGTCGATGGCAATGCAGCAGCAGTCGCCCGGACTTTGGCGCGGCGCTAGCTCCATATTTGTTGTCTCCGGCTACGGGTGCACCCAACGTCCCCGCGTGAACCCGAATTTGGTGGGTTCGGCCCGTATCGATCCGGACACTTACCAGCGTTTGTGACTCGCTGGACGCCAGCTCGACAAAGTGACTGACGGCAGGCTTGCCGGCTGGATCCACGCGAACCTCGCGCCGCCCGTCACCCGCAGCAACCCGGGACAACGGCTCGCTGCAGGTCACGTTGGGCTTTGGCAGCCGCCCATCGAGCAGAGCGAGGTAGGTTTTGCGGACGGCGTCGCCGGCGAACCATCCGCCAGCCCGAACTAACGATTCGCGGTTCCTCGCCAGCAGCAGACACCCGCTGGTGCCGCGGTCGAGGCGGTGAACCAGCTCGAGAAACTCGTCGGGCCGCCAGCGCCGCAGCAGGTCGATGACGCCCCAGCTAAGCCCGCTGCCAGCATGAACGGCGATCCCTGAGGGTTTGTTGAGCGCGAGGAAGTCTGGGCTCTCGTGCACGACCCAGGTGCCGACCTGCGACACCCTTTCAGGGTTGATCGGCACCGGCCCCTCCGAGGGAAGCCGCACCGGCGGCACGCGAATCACGTCGCCAGCGCGCAGCCGGCTGGTGGGCTTGGCACGACCGCCGTTGATGCGCACCTCGCCACGGCGGATGATTCGGTAAATCAGCGATTTTGGAGCGCGCTTCAGCAGACGAGACAGGAAGTTATCCAGGCGCTGGTCACTGTGACCGGAATCGACGGTAAGTTGTTGTACGCGCGAGAAATCCAGGGGCGGTTTCATGGGAGATTGCTGGACTGTAACAAGGTTGTTATATTACTCCGCTTATCCCGGCCGCGCGCTGTTTTGATGCGCCAGCCGGGTCAAGGCGACCGCCTGATTCTAAGCCCGAAACGTCCCTCCGGCAGTCAGGCGCGGCGCCCACCGGCGATAACGCCAGCTGTCTGCGCCAGTTGCGCAGAACGTGAACACTGCGCGCTTCCGGCCTTCGGGAGCCTGAGAAGGGGGACCCAGGCATCGCTGTCGTGGAACGACAGCGTTTCGCTGGCGCGCATCCAAGGACAATATAATGAAAAGAATGCTGATTAACGCGACGCAGCCGGAAGAGCTGCGCGTGGCAATCGTCGATGGTCAGACGCTCTACGACCTCGACATCGAAGTCAACTCTCGCGAACAGAAAAAAGCCAATATCTACAAAGCCCGGGTGACGCGCGTTGAGCCCAGCCTGGAAGCGTGTTTTGTCGACTACGGCGCCGACCGCCACGGCTTTCTCCCCCTCAAGGAAATCTGCCCAGCGTTTTACAAAAACGGTGCCGACTCTCGCGGCAGCATCAAAGACCTGATCAGCGAAGGCCAGGAGCTGGTGGTCCAGGTTGAGAAGGAAGAGCGCGGCAACAAGGGTGCCGCCCTGACGACCTACATCAGCCTCGCCGGTCGCTATCTGGTGCTGATGCCCACCAATCCAAAAGCTGGGGGCGTCTCCCGGCGTATCGAGGGCGAAGACCGGCAGGCGATCAAAGACGCGCTGAAAGAGCTCGACGTTCCCAGCTCCATGGGATTGATTGTGCGTACGGCAGGCGTCGGGCGCGAAGCGGAGGAGTTGCGCTGGGATTTCGAGTACCTGCGCCAGCTGTGGACCGCAATCACCACAGCCGCCGATGAGCGCAAGGCGCCGTTCCTGATTTACCAGGAGAGCCAGCTGATCATCCGGGCACTCCGCGACTATCTGCGCAGCGACATTGGCGAGATCCTGATCGACGCCGAGCCCGTCTACAACGACGCGCGGGAGTTTATGCAGCAGGTCATGCCCCACAACCTGCGAAAGCTGAAGCTTTACGACAGCGGCACGCCGCTGTTTTCGCGTTATCAGATCGAAAGCCAGATCGAGTCCGCGTTCGCCCGCGACGTCAATCTGCACTCTGGCGGGTCGATTGTCGTCGACCATACCGAGGCCCTGATCTCCATCGACATCAACTCGGCCCGCGCCACCAAAGGCAGCGACATCGAGGAAACCGCGCTCAACACCAATCTCGAAGCGGCGGACGAAATCGGTCGTCAGCTGCGCATCCGCGACCTCGGTGGCCTGGTGGTCATCGACTTCATCGACATGATGGAGAACCGCAACCAGCGGGCGGTGGAAGACCGGCTGCGAGAGGCGCTGAAGACCGATCGCGCCCGTACCCAGATCGGCCGAATCTCCCGTTTCGGGCTCCTGGAGATGTCTCGGCAGCGCTTGCGACCCTCCCTGGGCGAATCGAGCCAGAACGTGTGTCCCCGATGCCACGGCCACGGCTTTATCCGGAGCATCGAATCCCTGGCGCTCTCGGTGCTGCGGCTGGTCGAAGAAGAGGCGATGAAAGAGTTCACCGGTGAGGTGATTGCGGTGGTGCCCAACGACGTGGGCAATTTCCTGCTCAACGAAAAGCGTCACGCCGTGTCCCAGATCGAAGCACGGCATCGTGTGCCAATTCTGGTGATCAACGCCCCGCATGTGGATACACCCAACTTCGAGATTCGGCGAATCCGGCGCCAGGATCTTCGGCTCGACGGAGAAGCCAGCTACGAGATGGCGAACGCGCCCGAGCCCGAGATTGTCGCCAGCAATACCCCCGAAGGCCTCAAATCCGAGCAGCCGGCGGTGGTAAGCGTGCCGCCGCCGGCGCCGGCTCCCATACCGGCAGCAAAACCGGAGCCGGCTGAGAGCAAAGGTTTTCTCGCATGGTTGGGCGGACTCTTTGGCGGCGGAAGCGCCGAAGCAGAGCCCGAGCCGAAGCCGGCCAAAAAGAAAACCCGCAGTAGCGGCAAGGGCAGCCAGGGTGCCCAGGCTCGCGGTCCGAAGCGAGACCGAGGCAACGATCGACGCGGCGGACAGCGCAAGAAAACCGGCAGCAAGAAAAAGGCTGGCCGCAAGCCGCAGGACAAAGCAGCCGATGCCGGGGGCGACAACCGAAAGAACACCGGCCCCAAGCAGGACAACCGACAAGGCAAACAGGCTGAGGGTGAATCCACCGGTAACCCGCGTTCCCGCAGACGGGGTCGGCGCGGCGGACGCAACCGTCGCGGCAAGGGTGGCCAGAAGCGCGACGAGGCAGCCAGCGGCAATTCGCAAAACGCTAACCAGGCACAGGGTCAAACCTCAGGAACAGAAACCCAGAGCAAAGGACAACGTCAGGGGGGCAACCCAAATAAGCCGCAGCAAAAGCCGCCAGCTGCGTCTGACAACCAGGCCAGCACAGCAACGCCCAATGCGCCACAGTCCGCGCCGCCGAAAGGCAGCGATGCCACCTCACCGGCATCCGCTAAGGCATCGGCGCCCGACACAGCGCCAAACCGCGAGGCAAAAGCACCGGAGCAGCCGAAGGCCTCCAGCAGCGGTTCGCCGACCGGCGGCAAGGCCGGTGCCGGCACTGAGAGCCCTCAGCCCAAGCCAACCCCCGCCCCAAGCTCGAGCCAGCCGCCCGCCTCCAGGAGCGAAGCGTCGTCGGCACCCAGCAAAGCGGCACCGGCTGCTGCGGCTAAGCCCGCTGAAAGGCCGCCGTCAGGGATCGACAACGCCAGCAAGCCGGACACTGCCAAAAGCGCTCCGAAGCCTGCGGCACCCGCGCAGTCTGCCCAGGCACCCAGCAATGGTGCTGGCGCGGCAACAACGCCCAAGCCACCCGCGGCAAACGCCAGCCCGCCAGCTCCCACGCCGACGCCGGCCCCTACTCAGCCAGCGGCATCTACCTCTGGCCCTGCCACGCCAAAGCCAGCTACCCCGTCCAAGGGAGACGGCAGCCCGAGCAAAGACAGCGGGCCAAGCGGAGATTAGAGAGTTCTGCCCGGCCATCGCGGTCGGGCTTGGCTGCCGGCGCCGACAGGCGCCGCGGTTTTCAAACGCTGCTGTTTTCTAAGATACCGTGGCGAATCGCCAGATGGGTCAGCTCGACGTCATTCTTAACGGTGAGCTTCTCGTAGATCCGATACTTGTAGGTGCTGACCGTTTTTGGACTTAGCGCCAGCGACTCAGCGATCCCGCTCACCTCGATCCCCTGGATGAGCATCATCATGACCTCCATTTCCCGGCTGGACAGGTCGTCGAACGGCGACTTGTCGGCCCCCGGCAGCAGCGACAGCGCCAGACGCTGCGCAATGTCTTTGCCGATGTATCGGGTGTCGCGATGGACCGACCGGATGGCGTTGACGAGTTCCTCGGCCGCGCACCCCTTGCTCAGGTATCCGGAAGCTCCAGCGTCGAGGAGATGCGTCGGAAACGGCGCTTCGGAATGCACGGTAAGAATGATGACTTTGCATTCTGGAGACGATCGGGCGATGCGTCGGGTCGCTTCAAGACCACCCAAGCCTGGCATATTGACGTCCATCAGCACCACGTCAGGCTTGTGCTCGCGCACCAGGCGGAGCGCTTCTTCGCCGGTTCCTGCCTCTCCGACAATCTCCATGCCGGCCTGTTTCTCAATAATATGAGCAACGCCGGTGCGCACGAGATCGTGGTCGTCTACCAGTAACAGTCGTATCACAGCTCGCCTCCAATTCGAACAGCATCTTATCTCAGAACGCGGAATGGGAGCGAGGAATCAATCCCTTTGCAATCCACCTTACCCAGGCAGGTCAGAAGACGGCATTCGCCTTCTAAGATTTCAGCGACAAGGCGGGACACCGGGCTCAGGATTTTGTATCACTCGGCGCCTGTGCGGAGGAGTGGCAGAGCGGTTGAATGCACTGGTCTTGAAAACCAGCAGAGGTGAAAGCCTCTCGGGGGTTCGACAAACTTCCGCAAGGAAGTTTGGACGCCGAAGCGCAGCGCAGGCGCCCCGCAGGGGTGAGCAAACGATACTTCGTTTGCGAATCACTAAGTTGCGCTAGCAACTTGGACGCCTGAGCGCAGCGCAGGCGCCCCGTAGGGGTGAGCAAACGATACTTCGTTTGCGAATCAATCCCTCCGCGATCAAGCAGCGTGCACAATACCTTCAACGGTGCGAAACAGCCTAAGAATTACCCCAAAGGGCGGGACACCAGCCTCAGGATTTTGTATCATTCGGCGCCTGCGCGGAGGAGTGGCAGAGCGGTTGAATGCACTGGTCTTGAAAACCAGCAGAGGTGAAAGCCTCTCGGGGGTTCGAATCCCTCCTCCTCCGCCACTCTTGATCCCTAGCGCTGATTAGCCTCCGCAATTCCAACCACCAACTGCTCCAAAGCTTTCCGCCACGGGTTACGTGGCTCGGTTCGCTTGCGAAGCTCAGACATGCCCTGCTTGACGTGATCGCTTCCCTCATCGGGAGCGGTATCGAGCATCGACAGGCCCCACGCAACCTGGGTGGCGTGAGTTCGCCACTCTTCGGGTAGCTCCTCATGAAAGGTGTTGTAAGCCGCTTCCAACAGCGGGAACGCGGTTTCCGGTTGGTCCTGCTGCAGATAGATGAATCCGAGACTGGCCTGGGCGTTTGCGGTGTTGATGCTGTCGATTACCTCGTAGCTCGCATAGCGTGCCAACAGCGCCGTTAGTGTCACCCGGGCTTCGTCGTAACGGCCGTCGAAACTGTCGGCTACCGCCAGGTTGTACTCAAAGATATCAACGTGATGCCTTGAATCTGCCGCCCTGGCCAGCGCGAGCCCCTCACTCTGGCTGATTCGGACCGCGTCGAAATCGCCGATGCCCAGTTCCAGTAGACCCAGGGTATTCAGCAGCTGTCGACGAACATCGTCTTCGATATCGTTTTTGAGGTACTCGCTCAGCAACGCCCTAGCGCCGTCGAGGTCACCCAGTTCTGCCATGGAGGCGATGGTGGCCGTGACAACATTGAAATAGCGGGCCGAGTCCGACTGCATAAAGTCCGCATCCGCAATCAGCGGCTGACCGATTTCCACAGCTTCGGCATGCCGGCCCGCTAGGAAATAGTTCCAGGCGAGCAGCCAGTCGACGTCGTAAGACAGATCGACAAACTCGAACCGGCTCTCGTCGATCAGCCCGCGAGCGCGCTCGAGCTGTCCGACCGTGCTCGCCGGCTTACCCATGGCGTCGTAAACGCGCCCAAGCGCCGCTCGAGTTGCCGCCTCGGTATACGGGTCGTCAAACGCTTCATCCACCTGCGAGGCCACCCGATCGATCGCTTGCAGCACCGTGGTTTCTCTGCCGTCTTGCCGCTGCCCCTCTCCGAGCGTGCGACTGATAAAGTCAAACGCAGCACTGGAACGGTTGTAAGCCAAAATCGCAGCCGTCTTTTCCGTTTCGGCCCGCTGTGCCTGCGAGATACTCACGCCGACAGCCGCAACCAACCCGGCGAGCAGCGTCACTACCAGGCCACTCGCCGCCCGATGCCGACCCACAAACTTCCCGACCACGTAGCCGAAACCGTCGGGCCGAGCTTCGACAGGTCTGCCTTTGCGAAAGCGTTCAATGTCGTCACCCAGATCATTGGCCGACGCGTAGCGCCTGGCAGGATCGTCGTGTAGCGCTTTGGTCACAATCCGATCGAGGTCTCCCTTGAGCGCCCCGGCGGACCAGGTCCGGATGCGTTCGCGACTGAATGCGGCACTCGGAGCTGGCGCCGATCGTTCAAATACGACCTGCGCGGCGGCGGCCGGCGTCAAGCCGTCAACCTTGTAAGGCAACACCCCACTGACCAGCCGAAAAAGCAGTGTACCCAGCGAATAGACGTCGCTGACGGTCGACAGCGGTTTGCCCAGAAGCTGTTCGGGGCTGGCGTAGCTGGGCGTCATCGCATGGAGCCCGGTCTGCGTCTTTGGATCGCCGTCACCCGCATCAAGCTGCTTGGCGATGCCGAAGTCGAGCAGTTTGACCACACCCTCGTGCGACACAAACACGTTGCTAGGCTTGATGTCTCGATGGACGATCAGCGACGTATGGGCCGCCTGGACCGCGCTGCACACCGTTCGAAAAAGGCGCAGCGTTTCATCGAGCGACAACCCCTGCTGCTCAACAAACTGATCGATGGGCAGGCCGTCAACAAACTCCAGAACCACATAAGGTTCACCCGACTCCGTCTCCCCGCCGTCGATCAACGAGGCGATGTTGGGATGGTTCAGGTCCGCCAGGATCTGCCGTTCGCGGGCGAAGCGGGCAACGATGTCGGTTTCCAGCCAAAAGGTGTTGAGTAGCTTGATGGCAACCAGTTGACGAAACGGGGCGTTGATTCGCTCGCCCAGGAACACGCGCCCCATCCCACCCTGACCCAAGGGCTTCAGAATCCGAAAACCGCCAATCGTCTCGGGAACGCTTTGCAGCGGGGCTGAGGGACCTGACCTTCCCAGCATATGGTCGCTGACCGCGTCAGCGCGGAGCAGGTCTTTGACCACCGACGCGAGACGCGTGTTGTCGCCGCACGCTTCCTCGATCAACGCCTCGTGCTGATCGGTCGGCGCGGGCGCAATACGCTCGAACACCGCCAGCGCCTCACGGTCGATCTCAGTCATGATTCAGATCCATCGCTGTCCGCCGCTATGTCGCGCTACTCAGGGAGTGGAATGAACTCGTTGTCGCCATCAACGGAACCGAACCGCTGCTCGCGCCAGTCTTTTTTGGCCTGCTCAATTCGGTGCTTGTCATGGCTGACAAAGTTCCACCACAGGTGGCGGGCACCAAGGCCCCGCCCTCCGATCACCATAACCCGGGTTTCCTCGACCGCCGCGAGGCCCAGCGCAGTCCCAGGACACGCAACACCCATCTCACCTTCGTCGTAGGTGTGGCCATCGACGGTGACATGACCGCTCACTACGTAGAACGCCAGTTCAGCGACATCCTCGGGCAAAGCGATGGCGGATCCGGATGCCATCAGGCATTCCAGATAGAGCGTGGGTGAATGCTGCAGCACGGGCGATTCGACGCCCAGCGCTGACCCCATGATGACGGTGACCTTCACTCCGTCCTGCTCGACCGTGGGCAGTTCGCCCGCCGGATAGTGCTGGAACGCTGGATCGATCTCTTCCAATTCTACCGGCAGGGCCATCCACGACTGAATGCCGTGAAGCCGCGACGTTGTCGCCAAATCATCGCCAGCGCGCTCCGAGTGGACAATGCCCCGCCCTGCGGTCATCAGATTGACGGCACCGGGCTGAATAGGCTGCAGGAAGCCGAGGCTATCGCGATGGATGATCTCCCCTTCGAAGAGGTAGGTGATCGTCGCCAGGCCAATATGCGGATGGGGTCGAACGGCGATGCCCTGACCGGGGGGAAATACCGCAGGCCCCATGTGATCAAAAAACACGAACGGACCCACCGACCGGCGCTGGGCGGCCGGCAACACGCGCCGCACCGAAAACTCTCCAAGATCTTTGAGTTTGGGTCTGATAGTCAGCTCAACCGACCCCTCCGAACTGCGGCATTCGGCCGGCCCTGCTTCCTGAAAACTCACGACACTTCTCCTTTCCTGTCAGCACGCGATCCTCGCTGCGGTCATCCGCAGCAGGCGTGTAAGATTGGCAAATGGTACACAGCGAGACAACCCAAACGGCCAACCGGATGGCCAGGCCGCCAATGGGAAGCCAATAGCGATGGACACGCTTCGAGCGATCCGAACCTTTGTAAAGGTCGTTGAGGCCGGCGGCTTTGCGGCGGCGGCCAGAGGGCTTGGCAGCTCGCGCTCGGTGGTCAACAAGGACGTTATCGCGCTGGAAAACCAGCTCGGCATGCAGCTACTCACCCGCAGCACTCGAAAAGTCTCGACCACGGAGGCCGGGCTCAAATTCTACGACCGCTGTGTACAGATTATCAGCGAGCTCGACGAGGCAATCGCGTCCGCTGCCGAACTGCAGGACACGCCGGTCGGCAATCTGCGTATCAACGCGCCGATGACCTTCGGCACCATGCACCTGGCCAAAGCGGTCGCGGAGTTTATGGCCGAGCACCCTCAGGTCACGGTGGAACTGGTGCTCAACGACCGCTACGTCGACCCGATCGAAGAAGGCTTCGACGTGAGCGTGCGGATCGGTGAACCCCTGGTCAGCACCAGCCTCGTCACGCGGGAAATCACCCTGGCCGACCTCATCATCTGCGCATCGCCCGGCTATGTGGCGAACCATGGCCGTCCGGAGGCGCCATCGGAGCTGAGCGAACATCGCTGCCTGCACTACGGCTACCAGCAGTCCGGCAACCTGTGGCGAGTGCAGGGCCCTGACGGTGAGATGTCGGTCAACATCGGCTGCGTGATGTGGTCCAACAACGGTGAGGCGCTGAAAGACGCGGCGGTCGCCGGTCAGGGTATTATCATGCTCCCCGCGTTTATCGTTCAGGCGGCGATCGATGAGGGGCAGCTCGAGGCGCTGCTGACCGGCTATCGCCCCAGTCCGATCACCTTGTCCGTGCTCTATCCGCGTCACCGCAACCTGTCGGCCAAAGTGCGCTTGTTTGCCGATTTTCTGGCCACGCGCTTTTCCGGCACCCCATTTGCTGCGACCACGTGAAATTTTCAGGAACTGCCCTTCACGCCGAGGGTCAAATTAACTGATATGATTTTGAACTGTGGCAAATCGCTGTAAATTCAGCGGACCGCCCCCATATCTTTTTTGTTGTAGACAAGCTGGAGATCGTTAATGGAACAACCCTATTCAGTGCAAACTTCGGCGCAGTCGGTAGTTGCGACGAACCGGGTACTGCGAAACACCTACAGACTGCTGTCCATGACGCTGCTGTTCAGCGCCGTGACGGCGTTTGTTGCCGTGCGCGTCAACATGCCTCCCTTGGGCATTTTTATTACGCTGGGCGGGTATTTTGGACTGCTGTTTCTGACCACAGCGCTGCGCAACAGCCCCTGGGGGCTGGTGTCGATCTTTGCGCTGACCGGTTTTATGGGGCTGACCATAGGGCCGATCATCAACATTTATACGCAGGCCTTTAGCAACGGCAGCGAGCTGGTCATGCTGGCGATGGGCGGTACTGGGGTGGTCTTTCTGACCATGTCCGGCATTGCGCTAACCAGCAAGCGAGACTTCAGCGGCATGGGCCAGTTTCTGATGATTGGTATCATCGTGGCGTTCCTGGCGGGTCTGGCGGCCTACTTCTTCCAGATCCCGGCGCTCTCACTGGCGGTCTCAGCCATGTTTGTGCTGCTGATGAGCGGTCTGATCCTTTACCAGACGCAGGCCATTGTGCGCGGCGGTGAAACCAACTACATCATGGCCACCATCACGCTGTTTGTGTCGATTTACAACCTGTTCACCAGCCTGCTCCATCTGCTGGGCTTCGCCCTCGGCGAAGACTAAGGTTTCGGCGGCTAAGAGCGTCGCCTAAAGTTACGAAAAAACCGGGCATTGCCCGGTTTTTTTTTGCGCTCTGGCTCGCACATCACCCGCGGCGATCACCGCTCATGATTCTGGCGTCAGCGCCTCCAGGCCGCCCATGTAGCCACGGAGCGCCTCGGGAATGCGGATCGACCCGTCCGCCTGCTGGTAATTCTCCAGCACCGCGACAAGCGTCCGCCCCACCGCCAGGCCCGATCCGTTGAGGGTATGCAGGGGCTGCGGCTTGCCGCCGGCGGGGCGAAAGCGCGATTTCATGCGCCGCGCCTGGAACGCTTCGCAGTTGGAACATGACGAGATCTCCCGGTAAGCCGACTGGCCCGGCAGCCAGACCTCCAGGTCATAGGTCTTGGCGGCGCCAAAACCCATGTCGCCGGTACACAACAGCATGACGCGGTAGGGAAGTTCGAGCCGCTTGAGCACCTCCTCAGCGTGCCCCGTCAGCTCCTCCAGCGCCTCGTAGGACTGATCCGGCGTTACCGCCTGCACGAGCTCGACCTTTTCGAACTGATGCTGCCTGATCAGCCCCCGCGTGTCCTGCCCGTAAGAGCCCGCTTCGCGCCGGAAACACGGCGTATGCGCCACAAACCGGAGCGGCAGCGCGGCCTCGTCCGTGATGCGGTCCGCGACGAGGTTAGCCAGCGTGACCTCGGCGGTAGGAATCAGGTAGTGCGGCGTTTCGTCCGCCGTGGCAAAGGCATCATCGGCAAACTTTGGGAGCTGGCCGGTCCCAAACATGGCTTCCGCTCGGACCAGCAGCGGCACGTTGATTTCCCGGTAACCGTATTCGCCGACGTGAAGGTCGAGCATGAACTGCGCCAGTGCCCTGTGCAGTCGGGCAACGCCGCCGCCGAGCACCGTAAAGCGGGAACCCGACAGCTGTGCGCCCATCTCGGCATCAAGCCCACCCAGCCCCTGGCCGAGATCCACGTGGTCCTTCACCTCAAAATCGTAGGTCGTCGGCTCACCGATGGTTCGTACCAGCTGATTGTCGTCCTCGTCTTTGCCTACCGGCACCGACTCATGCGCCAGGTTGGGCAGCTGCTGGAGAATCGTCTCCAGCTCCTGGCCCACCGACTCAAAAGCGGCAGCCGTCTGCTCCAGCTGTTTACCGACGTCTGCAACCTGCGCCAGAGCCTCGCTGGCATCGCCACCCTGCGCTTTCGCCTGCCCGATCGCCTTGGACAGCGTCTTGCGCTCTCCCTGCAGCCGTTCCGTGTCGAGCTGCAGCTGTTTACGGCGGGTCTCAAGCTCGCTGAAAACCGCTCGGTCAAAATCAGCGCCGCGCGCCTGGAGGCGCTCAGCGACGTTGTCGAGATCGTTGCGGAGTAGCTGTGGGTCGAGCATCGGTCAGGTCCGGGCAGAAAAGGCCGCTATTGTCCGGAAAGCCGCTGGATAAAACCAGTAGCGTGGAGGAGCAATCGCGCTCACAGCGGCGTAGCGGGCCTCGTGGGAGGCCGCGTCCGATTGCCTACTGCGGGTCTTCCAGGCTGAATTCTTCGGCGGATAGCACGTCCACACCCTCGGGCGGCGTGAACTGAAAGAGCGTCTCGTCCAGCGCCGGATTTCTCACCGGCTCCGAAAACTGAATGAGGGTCTGCTGCCCGAAGGCGTCTTGAATCATGAGCAGCGCCAGCTGATTGTCGCTAAAACCCAGATCGATCCAGTCGAAATCCGCTCGTGGCTCCCGCGGCGTCAAGCGGATTCGCTTGAGGCCCGCCGGCGCTGACGTGCTGACCGTGTCAGCGAGCGTTACCCGATAGAGCTCCTCCATCTGGTCGGGCGCCATCAGCAGATACAGCGGCGAGTCGTCCACCGCCTGCGCCTGGTCTTTGACCGTGACCTGTTCCAGGTCAACATCGTGATTCCAGACCTGACGCCCATCAGCCACGATCAGCTGCTCAAACTCGCCGAGGTAGTGCCAGCGCAGCTGCGCCGGTGTCGCGAGCGCCATCTGGCCCCAGGACCGCTCCAGCATGCGTCCCCGATCGTCGACAACCTCCTGAATGAAATCCGCCTGGTAGCTGGTCAAGCCCGTGCTGAAACGCTTTATTAGCGCCGAGGCCGCCGTGTCTTCGCTGTGCGCGCTGGGAACCAGGAATGCCAGCACCAGCGCGAGGCCGGCCGCGACTGCACGCAGCCCTGCCCTTTGTCTTCCCGCATTAGCCCTGCTTGTGCTCATACCCTCAGTCCTTGGGTGGTGGTGGCGCCAGCACTTCCCGGTTGCCGTTGTGCTCCGGCGGGCTGACGATGCCGGCCGCTTCCATCTCTTCGATCAGGCGGGCCGCTCGGTTGTAGCCGATCCTCAGCCGCCGCTGCACGTTCGAAATCGACGCTCGGCGAGACTCGGTCACCACAAACACCGCCTTGTCGTAGAGCTCGTCGGTCTGATCGTCCGGATTGGCTTCCGGAAGCCCCGTAGCGCCGATGCTCTGACCGTCGACGGTGGTCTGTGCATCATTTAGAACATCATTCATGTAGCTGGGTTCCCCGTGGGAACACAGATATTTGACCACCGAATGCACCTCGTGGTCGTCCACGAAGGCGCCGTGGATGCGCTCGACCGCCGCGGTTCCTGGCGGCAGAAACAGCATGTCGCCGTGGCCGAGCAGCTGCTCCGCGCCCTGCTGATCAAGAATGGTTCGTGAATCGACCCGGCTTGAGACCTGAAACGCGATCCGCGTCGGAATGTTCGCTTTGATGAGCCCGGTAATGACATCGACGGAGGGGCGCTGGGTTGCCAGCACTAGGTGAATTCCCGAGGCCCGGGCTTTCTGCGCCAGGCGGGCGATCAGCTCTTCGACTTTCTTGCCGACAATCATCATCATGTCGGCAAACTCGTCGATGATCACCACAATAAACGGCAGCGTGGCCAGCTCCTCGGGCCCCTCGGACGGCGCGAGTGGATCGGGCTCAAACAGCGGATCCTCGATGGGCTTGCCGGCCTTGCGGGCATCGCGCACTTTCTTGTTGAAACCGGCCAGATTTCTGACGCCCAGGGCCGACATGAGCTTATACCGGCGTTCCATTTCGGCGACGCACCACCGCAGACCGTTGGAGGCTTCCTTCATATCGGTGACCACCGGCGCCAGGAGGTGCGGGATACCCTCATAAACCGACAGCTCCAGCATCTTGGGGTCGATCATCAGCAGCCGGACCTGCTCGGGCGACGACTTGTACAGCAGGCTCAGGATCATCGCGTTTATGGCCACCGACTTACCCGATCCCGTGGTGCCGGCCACCAAAAGGTGTGGCATCCGGGCGAGGTTTGCCACCGCCGGTTTGCCGCTGATGTCTTTGCCCAGCGCGAGCGTCATAGGCGAATTGGCGTCGTCGTAGGCCTTGGAACGGAGGATCTCCGACAGAAAAACCATTTGACGATTGGCGTTGGGAATCTCCAGGCCAATCACCGACTTGCCCGGTATCACGTCAACCACTCTGACGCTGATCACCGACAGGCCGCGCGCAATATCTTTGGCGAGGTTGCTGATCTGGCTCCCCTTGATTCCCGGCGCTGGCATCAGCTCGAACCGGGTGATCACGGGTCCTGGGAAAACCTCCACGACCTGGGCCTCGATCCTGAAGTCGGCCAGCTTGAGCTCCACCTGCCGGGCCAGCGCCTCCAGGGCCTCGGGCGAATAACCTTTGACCTGCTCCGTGGGCTCGTCGAGCAGGTGCAACGGCGGCAGCTCTCCGCTCGGAATATCGGTAAACAGCGGCATCTGCTTTTCTTTCTTTGCGCGGCTGCTCTTTTCGACCTTGTCCGGCGCGGCGCTGATCTTCCGTGGCGCCTGGCGTCGCCGTTTGGCGGTATCGGCTTTTCGCACCTCGATGCGGCTGCGGCGCGCGCGGCGCCCTTCGCGCCACTCGCTGATCGCCTCCGGTCGTGACTTGATCCACTCCAGCAGCTTCAGCGTTGAGGCGCCCACCCGATCGGTCAGCCGCAGCCAGGAAAGGCCCGTAAACAGCGTGACCCCCGCCAGAAACAGGGCGAGGCATACGAGCGTGGAACCGAGCGCGCCGGCGATGCTGAACAGCGTCTGACCAAGCGTTGCGCCGACGATACCGCCACCGCCAGCGGAGACCATGGGGTGGCTCGTCGAAAAATGCAGGTGAGCAAGGGCGGAGCCGGAAGCCACAATCAGGCCGAAGCCGGCCAGTCTGATCCACAGCTCTGCCCGTTCGGTGCTGGCCTCGCGCGCACCGCGGAGAATCAGCCAGCCCCACCAGGCCAGCATGACCGGGAACAGAAAGGCCAGGTAGCCAAAAAGCAGCAGCCCGATATCCGCCAGCCATGCGCCGACGACACCACCGCTGTTGCGAACGTTGTCGGACGCCGCGCTGTTGGACCAGCCAGGATCGCGTGAGTCATAGGTCAGCAGCGCGATCAGCAGGTAGATCGCCAGCGGCGCCATCACGATAAACGCGCTTTCCCGCAGCCGCAGGACCAGGTGCTGGGCGAGACCGTTGGACTTCGGTGTTTCGGTGGCTTTTGGCAAAATAACGACAAGCAGTCAATTAACCTCCAATTGTACCAGTTGAGGGTGCGCAACCAACGTTGACACACGCGCCACCGAGCCGTTAGCGGGGCGTTGCCGGGATGGGCAGCGCCGAGCCACGCGGCATAGAAAAAAGGACCTTTGATTATTAGCACGCCAGATCTTCCCGGCCTGAACATTCGCCAGCTGTCGGCGATCAGCGAAGTTCCCGCAGACGCCTGGAACCGGCTTGCCGGCGCCAACCCGTTTGTCCGCTATGAATACCTGGCCGCCCTGGAAGCCGGTGGCGCCGTCGACGCTGAGTCCGGCTGGTCGCCTTGTCACCTGGTGGCTGAACGTGCTGGCGAGCTGGAGGGCGCCGTGCCTCTCTACCTCAAGACCCATTCCTACGGTGAATTTGTTTTCGACTGGGCCTGGGCGGACGCCGCGCAGCGCGCGGGCCTGCCTTACTACCCCAAGCTTTTATCAGGCTCGCCGCTGACGCCGGTCACCGGCCCCAGGCTGATGGCCAAGCCCGGGTCCCAGGCCCACGAGGCCTTGCCGGCGGCGCTGCGCGAAATCTGTCAGCTTCAGGGGTTGAGCTCCATTCACGTCAATTTTGTTGAGCCCGATGACGCGAAGGTCCTGCGCAAGGCCGGCTTTCTTGAACGCTGCGACTGGCAGTACCACTGGCAAAACCGCGGCTACGAGGACTTTGACGCCTTCCTCGCTGCGCTCACCCACAAGAAGCGAAAGAACATCCGGCAGGAGCGGCGCAAGCTGGCCAGCGCCGGATGGACCTTTGAACTGATCACCGGCGATCAGGCGGAAGACTGGCACTGGCGCTTTATCACCAGCCTCTACCAGGAAACCTTCCACCGCAAGGGCAACTGGCCTTTGCTGACCGAAGACATTTTTCGCCAGCTCGGCGAGGATTTCGGCGTGCAGGTGCTGCTGGTGCTGGGGCGGCTGGACGGCGAATACCAGGCCGGTGCCTGGCTGATTCATGACCACCACACGCTCTATGGCCGCTATTGGGGCTGCTTTAGCGAGTCGCCGGGCCTGCACTTTGAGACCTGCTACTACCAGGGGATCGAATTCTGTATCGAACAGGGGCTAAGAGTTTTTAACCCGGGCGCGCAGGGACTGCACAAGGTCGCGAGAGGCTTTGAGCCGGTTCAGACCCTCAGTTTCCACGAACTCACGCACCCGGGCCTTCGCGATGCGGTAGAGCGCAGCCTCAAGGTCGAGAAGATCCACCAGGATCAGCGAGGAGCAGCCATCGCGGAGCACAGCGCCTTCCGTCAGGATCAGGGGTGATAGGCTCATGATCCCGTGGCTGGCGCCGGGTCAACCGTTCCCGCCGGTCGATGAGGCGTTCATGGAGCCCAACGGCCTGCTGGCCGCCGGCGCAGATCTTCATCCGGCCACGCTGCTCGAGGCCTATCGGCTCGGCATTTTCCCCTGGTACAGCCCGTCTGAGCCAATCCTTTGGTGGAGCCCCGACCCCCGGCTGGTCATCGAACCCAGTAACGTTCACGTTTCCCGTCGCATGGCCCGCACGCTGCGCCAGCCCTGGCGGATTACGCTGGACCGCAGCTTCAACGAGGTGGTAGATGCCTGTGCAGCTCCCAGACCTGGCCAGGCAGGCACCTGGATCACCCGGGAAATGAAGCAAGCGTACCGGCGCATGCACCAGCTCGGTCACGCCCACAGTCTCGAGGTCTGGCGTGACGGTGAACTAGTGGGTGGCATTTACGGTATCGCCATCGGTCGAGCATTTTTTGGGGAGAGCATGTTTCGCCGTCGCCGCGACGGTTCCAAGGTTGCGCTGATCAGTCTGTGTCAGTTCCTGGCGCAGCACAATTTTGGACTCCTGGACTGCCAGGTCGAGTCGGCCCACCTCCTGACGCTGGGTGCGTACAACCTGCCTCGCCTTGAGTTCTGCGAGCGAATCGCCGCACTCACCGCGCTTGAGGGTCATACCGGCGATTGGCAAGCCATGGCCCGACCGATACAATGGGCGCCGTTTTTTTCCTGACACAAGGATTTATGGCTAAAGAAGATGTTATCGAGTTGGAAGGGACCGTCCAGGAAACCCTGCCCAACACCATGTTTCGCGTTGAGCTGGATAACGGCCACGTGGTCACAGCTCACATTTCCGGACGGATGCGCAAGCACTACATCCGGATTCTGACCGGCGATCGGGTCAAGGTGGAAATGACGCCTTACGACCTGAGTAAGGGTCGTATTACCTACCGTATGAGATAAGCGCGGCAGCTTCGCCGCGACGGACGAGTCGCTCCGACTCGTCCGCCCTGAAAGACCTAAAGCAGCAGGCCGTCAGTCGTCGGCCGGTGCGGGCGTTTGCTCGAGCAGCAGCTCCTTCTCCCGAACCGTCACCTTGAGCTCGTCGTTGACGACGTCGAGGCTCACGCTGCCGCCGTCAGCCAGCTTGCCAAACAGCAGCTCATCGGCCAGCTTGGCCTTGACCTGCTCCTGGATGACCCGCTTCATGGGCCTTGCGCCCATCACCGGATCAAAGCCGTGCTCGGCCAGCCACTGGCGAGCCTCCGGGCTCACGGTGACGCTGACCTCGCTCTCCTGAAGCAGCATCTCTAGCTCGATCAGGAACTTGTCGACGACCCGCAGAATTGTGTCAAAGTCCAGCGAGTTGAACTGAACAATCGCGTCCAGGCGATTGCGGAACTCCGGTGTAAACATCCGCCGGATGGCCTCCATCGCGTCGGTCGAGTGGTCCTGACTTTGAAAACCGATGGTCCGGCGACTGGCTTGCGCCGCGCCCGCGTTGGTGGTCATCACCAGAATCACGTTGCGGAAGTCCGCCTGCCTGCCGTTGGTATCGGTCAGCGTGCCGTGATCCATCACCTGAAGCAGCAGGTTGAACACGTCGGGGTGCGCCTTCTCGACCTCGTCGAGCAGCAGCACGCAGTGTGGGGTTTTGGTGACCGCCTCCGTCAGTAGACCGCCCTGATCGAAGCCCACGTACCCCGGAGGTGCGCCCACCAGCCGCGACACGGTATGGGCCTCCATGTACTCCGACATGTCGAAGCGCACGAGCTCGACGCCCATGATCAGCGCCAGCTGCCGGGTGACCTCGGTCTTGCCGACACCCGTAGGACCCGCCATCAGGAACGAGCCGATCGGCTTGTCGGCCTCGCCCAGGCCCGAGCGCGACATCTTGATGGCCGCAACCAGGGAGGTGATCGCTTCGTTTTGCCCGAAGACCACCATCTGAAGGTCGCGTTCCAGCGTTTTGAGGACGTCCCGATCAGAGCTGGAAACCTGCTTGGGCGGGATCCGCGCCATCTTGGCGACCACGTATTCGATATCCTCTTCGGTCAGCCTCTTACGGCGCTCGTCTTCCGGCAGCAGCCGCTGCCGGGCACCGGCCTCGTCGATCACGTCGATCGCCTTGTCCGGCAGGAACCGATCATTGATATGGCGTGAAGCCAGGTTGGCCGCCGCTTCCAGCGCCGCCGGCGTGTATTCGATCTGGTGGTATTCCTCGAAGCGCTCTTTCAGCCCCGTCAGGATCTCCAGCGTCTCTTCCACGGTCGGCTCCGGCACGTCGATTTTCTGGAAGCGTCGAGCGAGCGCCCGATCCTTCTCAAAAACGCCGCGGAATTCCTGGAAGGTGGTGGAACCGATACACCGAAGATCGCCAGATGCGAGCACGGGCTTGATCAGGTTGGAGGCATCCATGACGCCACCGGAAGCTGCACCGGCGCCGATAATCGTGTGAATTTCATCAATAAAAAGGACCGCGCCAGGCTCTTTCTTGAGCTGATTGATCACACCTTTGAGGCGCTTCTCAAAATCGCCGCGATATTTGGTGCCGGCGATCAGTGAGCCCAGATCCAGTGCGTAAATGGTCGCGTCGGCCAGAACCTCGGGTACGTCCTCCTCGACGATCCGACGGGCCAGGCCTTCGGCCAGCGCCGTTTTGCCCACACCGGCCTCCCCAACCAGGAGCGGATTGTTTTTACGCCGTCGGCACAGGATCTGGATAATGCGTTCGACCTCGGAATGACGCCCAATCAGGGGATCGATTTTCCCGGCCATCGCCAGGTCGTTGAGATTGGTGGCGAAGCTTTCCAGGGGGTTGGATTTTTGACCCTCGGCCACGGCTTCCTGGGTTTCAGACTCCGACGCCGGCTGCTCGGGAGAGTTTTCCGCCAGCTTCGAGATGCCGTGGGCGATGTAGTTGACGACGTCGAGCCGGGTCACGTCCTGCTTGTGCAGAAAATATACCGCGTGGGAGTCTTTCTCCCCAAAAATGGCCACCAGCACGTTCGCACCGGTCACCTCCTTTTTGCCGGACGACTGGACGTGGTAAACCGCACGCTGCAGCACGCGCTGGAAGCCGACGGTCGGCTGGGTGTCGCGCTCATCGTTGCCGGGCAGCACGGGCACCGTCTGCTCGATAATGTCCTGCAGCTCCTGACGCAGCACGTCCGGCTGGGCGCCACAGGTGACCAGGACGTGACTGGCCGAGGCGTTGTCCAGCAGCGCCAGGAACAGGTGCTCCACGGTCATGAACTCATGCCGCTGGGCGCGCGCCCGCTTGTAGCTTTGGCTGATCGTCTGTTCCAGGTCTTTACTGAACAATTTACACTTCCTCCATTGAACACATCAGCGGGTGCTGATTGGATCGGGCATGGTCGTTGACCAGGTCCACCTTTGATTCTGCAATTTCACGTGTGTAGACGCCGCAAACGCCTTTGCCGCGGTAGTGAACCTGCAGCATGATTTGCGTGGCTTTTTCTTTGCTCATCGAGAAGAATCGCTCCAGCACTTCTACGACAAACTCCATCGGCGTGTAGTCATCGTTCAGCAGGAAAACCTTGAACAGGGGCGGCTTGCGCACCTTGGGCTTGGCTTCTTCCTGATCGAGAATGGTGCCTTGGGATTCCTGGTCTGACTCGCTCACTGACTTTTTCCGAATGAACCGTATGACGCCTGAGAATGGCGCGTTTCCGAGGTTGGACTCAAGGCCCCACCCGTTCGTTCAACTTAAGCCCGAACTGGCCAGTTTTCAACCGTTGACAGGGGGATTCCGGCGGGCCCAGCACCCTGGCCGACAAGTGGTGCGCATCAGCTGTGCGTCAAGGGAAATAGGCGCTATGCCGCACCTGCTGGAGCGGCCACGCGCTGAGGATTGGCAAGAATGGGTTGGCGCCTGCCGGCGGGGCCCGCCAGGCGACCCGCCGACCGAATTAATCGGCCGGCGGCTTCGTTTGAAGGCCTTTAGGCGACTTTGTCGTCCTGAAACTGCTCTTCCTCGGTGGAACCACTCAAGGCGGTCAGGGACGATTTGCCGCCGCTGATGACCTGCGTGATGGCGTCGAAATAGCCGGTGCCGACCTCACGCTGGTGTTTGGTGGCGGTGTAGCCGTTGGTCTCGTCGCCGAATTCTCGCTCCTGGAGCTCAACGTAGGCCGACATCTGCCGCGCCCGATAGCCGCGGGCCAGGTCAAACATCGAGTGGTTGAGCGCATGGAATCCGGCTAGCGTGATGAACTGGAACTTGTAGCCCATGGCCGCAAGCTCCCGCTGGAACCGCGCGATGGTGTCGTCGTCCAGATGCTTGCGCCAGTTGAACGACGGCGAGCAGTTGTAAGCAAGCATCTTTCCGGGGAACTCGCGATGAATGGCTTCGGCAAAGGTCCGCGCCTGCTCAAGGTCGGGCTTGCCGGTTTCACACCAAAGCAGATCGGCGTAGGGGGCATACGCCAGCCCACGCGCGACCGCCTGGTCGATGCCGTTGTTGGTGACGTGAAAGCCCTCAGGCGTGCGGTCGCCGGTGAGGAACTGATGGTCTCGCTCGTCGATATCGTTTGTCAGCAGGCCGGCCGCCAATGCGTCGGTGCGGGCAACAATCAACGTCGGCACACCCATCACGTCGGACGCGAGACGCGCCGCGACCAGCTTGTCGACCGCCTCTTTGGTGGGCACCAGCACCTTGCCACCCATGTGCCCACACTTTTTGGCTGACGCCAGCTGATCTTCAAAATGAACCCCGGCGGCTCCCGCTTCGATCATGCCTTTCATCAGTTCGAAAGCATTCAGGACCCCACCAAACCCGGCCTCGGCGTCCGCGACAATCGGCTGCAACCAGTCGACGCTGGTGTCACCTTCCGCGCAGTGAAGCTGGTCGGCGCGCAGGAGCGTATTGTTGATTTTCTTAATCACCGACGGCACCGAATCCGCTGGATACAGCGACTGATCCGGATACATCTGGCCAGCGTTGTTGGCGTCAGCCGCAACCTGCCAGCCGGACAGGTAGATTGCCTTGAGGCCGGCTTTGATCTGCTGCATGGCCTGGTTGCCGGTCAGCGCACCGAGGGCGTTAACAAAGTCTTCTGTGTTCAGGTATCGCCACAGCTTGCTGGCGCCGAGCGTTGCCAGGGTGTAATCGATGGAGACGGTGCCGCGCAGGCGAACGACGTCAGCGCCAGTATACGGGCGCGACACGCCGCTCCACCGCGGATCTTCGCTCCACTGTTGATCGAGGGTTTTCTCTGGGGCGGTTTCGGTGCTTTGGTCCATCATTGCGGTCCTTTCAACGATTGGTCGATGCGACAAATCTAGCCCGCCTTGATTATTTATCAACTTAAATGTATCAATATTAAGTATTAAAAAACCTAATGCTAGGACGTAACTCATTAAAAATCCGACCGAATCGGCCGTCACAAAATCTTCACGATATTTCTATAAGGGAGACCTGCTAAAACCGCTGCGGGCTTTTTGCTGCGCGGCGAGAAACGGGAGCATGTCCAGAGCCGCCGAAGAGCTCTTTCTGAGCCAACCGTCCGTGAGCCTACAGATTCGCGCCCTCGAGGAGCGCATGGGCGCGCAGCTGTTCGAACGCCACGGCCCGAAGATCCGCCTCACCCCCGAGGGAACCACGCTTTATGGGCTGGCACGACCCCTGGTTGATGGCATCGGCTCTCTTGGCGAAAGCTTCCAGGCCGCGCTTGGGCGTCTGGAAACCGGCACGATCGACATCGCCTCGGGTGAGTCCACCATTCTGTACGTCTTGCCCCACCTCGTTTCCAGCTATCGGGAGGAGCATCCCGGCATCCACGTCCAGCTGCACAACGTGACGGGCAAAGACGGTCTGACCATGATTCGAAATGAGGAGGTCGATTTTGCGGTGGGGTCCATGCTGGATGTGCCGCCCGACATTCGTTATGAGCCCATCGCCGAGTATCAACCGAAGCTGATCACGCCGCTGGGCCATCCGCTGTCCCGCAAAAAAACCATCCGCCTTGCAGACCTGTCACCCTACGGCCTGATCCTGCCGCCCAAGAGGCTGTCGACCTGGCGCATCGTGGACCTATCGTTTCAGCAGCATGAGGTGCCTTATCACGTGGCGCTCGAGGTGGGTGGCTGGGAGGTCATCAAGCGTTATGTCGAACTCGGCATGGGAATCTCCGTGGTCACCGAAGTCTGCCTACGCGGTGATGAGAAGCTTTTTGTCGCCGACATGAGTCGCTACTTCCCACCCCGCAACTATGGCCTGGTGATGAAGCGCGGACGATTCTTTACGCCGCAGGCCCGGCGCTTTGTCGAGCTGGTTCGCCAGCAGGGCTTCAGCGCACCAAAATCGGGCGAAGACGCTACCGCTTAAGCCTGACCGTGGGTATCCTTGCGCGGTGATTTTTAAGCCTCATACCACTGTCGCGACAATCGTGGAAAACGACGGTCGTTTTCTGTTTGTCGAGGAGCGCGTCCGCGGCGAGCTGGTGATCAACCAGCCGAGCGGGCACCTGGAAGCCGGCGAATCGCTGCTGCAGGCCGCCCGGCGGGAAACCCTGGAGGAAACCGGCTGCGGGGTTGAACCCGGCAGCCTCGTCGGCATATATCAGTGGCAGGATTCGTCCAGCGGCCGCTGCTTTCTGCGTTTTACCTTTGCCGCGGCGCTGCGCAGTCACGACCCGACAGCAAGGCTGGACGACGGTATCGAGCGAATTCGTTGGCTTACGCAGGCGGAGTTGGACGCACAAGCGCTTCCGCTGCGCAGCCCGGTGATCACCCAGAGCCTGGACGACTACGCGACCGAGCCCCATGGCTCCTTAAGGTTATTACACTGGATCGAAGGATGAATGACAGCAGCCAAAGGAACGACCGGGTTATCGTCGGGCTGTCCGGTGGCGTTGACTCCGCCACGTCGTTATCGGTTTTAAAGGACCGCGGCCATCGAATTGCGGCGATGTTCATGAAAAACTGGGAGGAGGACGACCGGCTGGGCACCTGCCCGGCGGAGGCGGACGCGGCCGACGCCCAGGCGATCTGCGACAAGCTCGGCGTGAAGCTTTACACGCGGAATTTTTCCAGCGAGTACTGGGATCACGTGTTCGAACACTTTCTGGCCGAATACGCCGCCGGCCGCACGCCCAACCCCGATATTTTGTGCAACCGGGAAATTAAGTTCAAAACGTTTCTCGAGCACGCCGAGGATCTGGGCGGGACGCGCATCGCCACCGGCCACTACGCCCGCAACCGGCAGCAGGACGGATCCTGGCAGCTGCTGCGGGGCCTCGATCACAACAAAGACCAGAGCTACTTTCTTTATACGCTTGGCCAGGCGCAGCTCTCGCGCACGCTGTTCCCGATCGGCGAAATGGAAAAGCCCGCCGTCCGCGCGCTGGCCCGGTCGCTGGAGCTGCCCGTCGCCGGCAAGAAAGACAGTACAGGCATCTGTTTTATCGGCGAGCGAGACTTTAAGACGTTTCTCGAGACCTACCTGCCTCATCAGCCCGGCGAAATCCGCAGCGCTGAGGGCGAGCTGCTGGGGCGCCATGATGGGCTGATGTATTACACCCTCGGCCAGCGTCAGGGCCTCGGCATCGGCGGAACGTCGGGCTCAAGCGGTCAGCCATGGTATGTGCTCGACAAAGACCTGGAGTCCAACGTCCTACTGGTTGGCCAGGGGCACGATCATCCCTGGCTCTTCAGCAGTCGTTTGACCGCGGGTCAGCTCAGCTTTGTTGCGGGGGCGCCTCCGGGCGAGGCCTTTCATTGCACCGCAAAGATTCGCTACCGCCAGGCTGATCAAGCCTGCCAGGTTTGCATCTCGGCAGGCGTTGCGACGGTCGAATTCGAAGAACCGCAGCTGGCCGTCACGCCCGGCCAGTCGGTGGTGTTCTACTCGGGCGAACAGTGTCTCGGCGGTGGCGTGATTGAAGGCTACCAGAGCGCCGCGCGCGAGGCCGCCTGAGGTGTCCCAGAGCCCCCTTCGCAATCGCGTCATTGCGCTGGCGGGCGTGTTTCAGGCCAGTGAACTGGCGCACGATTTTGCCGACCGCGGGCATACCGACGAGCTCGCGCTGGAAACCAGCATCGAGAGCCTCTACCGCTTCGACGCTGAGAATGTCGAGGCCGTTTACGGTGACCTCAGCGGGCTGGAGCTCGGACTGCACAAGTTGCGCGCCAACTTCAGCGGACGCCGCAACCCAAACGTCCTGCACGCGGTTGTGTCCCTGATGCAACTCGGTGGACGGGTCCTCGACGACGAAGAGCTGGGGGAGAATCTGAGCGACGGCCTTCAGGCGATCAGCGTCCACCGACAGGATGAATCGTTCGACCAGGAGCGGCACTTCGACCGACTGGCGCAGCTCTACGTCCGAACCATCACACCGCTCAAGCCCAGAGTGGTCGTGCGCGGCAACCCGGTGCTGCTCCAGCAGGAGCGTTACGTCAACTGCGTGCGCGCCACGCTGCTGTGCGGAATCCGCTCGGCCGTCCTGTGGCGTCAGCTCGGCGGCTCGCGCTGGCAGCTGATCTTTCGTGGTCGCAGCGTGCTCCACTTAAGCCGGCAGCTGCTCGGCGAGATCTGAGCGGCCGTCCCCGGCGCATCGAGCGCCGCAATCGGCCCGAGCCGCTGAGGCCTGCACGTCGATCCCCCGGGCGGCAGGTTCGACCTATAACTTTAATGATGGTTAGGCGATAATTTTTCGCCTTATCGTCCCGACACCAAGCAGGAGCAGCACGGCATGAAAGACTCTTTCTCCGTTCGTTCAACCGTCACCGTCGGTGATCGGGAGTACGTTTACCCAAGCCTGAAAAAACTGGGCGAGCAATACGACTTGTCACGCCTCCCCTTCAGCCTGAAGATCCTGCTGGAAAACCTGCTGCGCCACGAGGACGGTGTCGACATCAACCGCGCCGACATCGAAGCCCTGTGCCGCTGGGAGCCCACGGCTGACCCCTCAACCGAGATTGCGTTTACGCCTTCCAGGGTGGTGCTGCAGGACTTTACGGGCGTGCCTGCGGTCGTTGACCTCGCAGCGATGCGCGACGCGGTGGAGTCCCTTGGCGGGCAGCCGGACCAGATCAACCCTCTGTCCCCGGCCGAGCTGGTCATCGATCACTCGGTGCAGGTCGATGCCTTCGGTAAGCCCAATGCCTTGGATCTGAATTCGCGCATCGAGTTTCAGCGCAACGCGGAGCGCTATGCGTTCTTGAAGTGGGGCCAGACCGCGTTTGAGAATTTTGCCGTCGTTCCTCCCGCCACCGGCATCGTGCACCAGGTCAATCTGGAGTACCTGGCGCGGGTGATTTTTGGGCGCCAAAACGAAGACGGGGAGTGGCTGGCCTATCCCGATACGGTGGTGGGTACCGACAGCCACACCACCATGATCAACGGCATCGGTGTGCTCGGCTGGGGCGTCGGCGGCATCGAGGCGGAAGCAGCGATGCTCGGACAGCCCATTTCCATGCTCATCCCGCAGGTGATCGGTTTTGAGCTCACCGGCGCGCTGCCCGAGGGGTCGACAGCCACTGACCTGGTCCTGACGATCGTCCAAATGCTCCGCGAACGCGGTGTGGTCGGCAAGTTTGTCGAGTTTTTTGGTGAGGGCCTGGATCAGCTGCCGCTGGCGGACCGGGCAACCATCGCCAACATGGCGCCGGAATATGGCGCCACCTGCGGTATCTTTCCGATCGACAGCGAAGCGCTTCGCTACCTTCGCCTCTCCGGTCGTGACGAGCAGCAGGTGGCTCTAGTGGAAGCGTACGCCCGAGCGCAGGGGATGTTCCGCGAGCCTGGCGACACGCCGGCAACCTACACCGATACGCTGACGCTCGATATGGCAACCGTGGTTCCGAGCCTTGCCGGGCCAAAGCGGCCGCAGGACCGCATTCTCTTGACCGACGCCAAGGCGAGCTTTCAAGAGTCCTTAAAGAACATGGGCGGGCGCGACAGCGCCAAAGGTGTCCCGGTCAACAACGAGGGTGCCGAGTTTGAGCTGGAGGATGGCGCGGTGGTCATCGCCGCCATCACTTCCTGCACCAACACGTCTAATCCCGCCGTGATGCTCGGCGCGGGGCTGCTCGCCCGCAATGCCGTCAAGCGAGGCCTCAAGGTCAAGTCCTGGGTGAAAACCTCACTGGCACCCGGTTCGCAGGTGGTGACCGACTATCTGAAGTCCGCCGGACTGCTCGACGACCTTGAGGCCCTCGGGTTTTATGTGGTCGGCTACGGCTGCACCACCTGCATCGGAAACTCCGGCCCGCTGCCGCCGGCGATCGGTGACGCCGTGCGGGGTCATGAGCTGGTGGTGTCGTCGGTGCTGTCAGGCAACCGAAACTTTGAGGGGCGCGTGCACGCTGACGTCCGAACCAATTACCTCGCCTCACCCCCGCTGGTGGTGGCCTACGCGCTGGCGGGCAACCTCGGCATCGATATCACCTCAGAAGCCCTGGGGCAGGACCAGGACGGTAACGACGTCTTTCTCAAAGACATCTGGCCAAGCGCGCTGGAGATCTCCAGCGTTGTTTCCGAGCACGTCACCGCCAGCATGTTCAGCGAGAGTTACGCGAGCGTGTTTGCCGGCAGCAGCGAGTGGAACTCCGTCAGTGCCCCGCAGGGCAGTCGCTTCGACTGGCAGGATGACTCCACCTACATCCAGAACCCACCCTATTTTGAGGGCATGACCATGGCTGTGGGCGCCATCAGCGACATCCACGGTGCCCGCTGCCTGGCCAAGCTGGGCGACAGCATCACCACCGACCACATCTCGCCGGCCGGAGCCATCAAACCTGACAGTCCAGCCGGACGCTACCTCGTCGAACAGGGAGTCAATCCGGTGGACTTTAATTCGTATGGGTCTCGCCGGGGCAACCACCAGGTCATGATGCGCGGTACCTTCGCCAACGTCCGGCTGCGTAACCAGCTCGCGCCTGGAACTGAAGGTGGCTTCACCACCCACATTCCCAGCGGTGAGGTCACCAGCATCTACGACGCCGCCATGCAGTACGCCGAAGAGAAGACGCCGCTGGTAGTGCTGGCTGGCAAAGAGTATGGCACCGGCTCATCGCGCGATTGGGCGGCCAAAGGCACGCTGCTGCTCGGCGTCAAGGCGGTCATCTGCGAGAGCTTCGAGCGCATCCACCGATCCAACCTGGTCGGCATGGGCGTGCTGCCCCTAAATTTCATGGCGGGTGACAGCATCGAAGCGCTTGGTCTGACGGGCCATGAGACCTTCGACATCACCGGTCTGGATGACGGCGAGGCCAAGGAGGTCACCGTCACCGCAACCGCGGATGACGGCAAGGTCACCACCTTCCAGGCAAGAGTTCGCCTGGATACGCCCAAAGAGGTGGAGTACTACCGACACGGCGGCATTTTGCACTTTGTGCTGCGCCAGCTCGCCAGTCAGCCGCGACCGGCGCAGGCCGCCTAAGAAAACGGCCTGTCGTCAAGCCGGGCCGCGAGCGATCAGCATCGAAGCCGCCGCCCGAGCGGGCGGCTGTCGCGCTCAGGATTCGGCGACGGTCTTGAGTTTGGCCAGACCCTCTTCGTAGCTTCCACCCACCAGGGCGTCCATCGCCAAGCCAAAATAGCGCTGAATGATGTCGCCACGAAACTCCGTGTCGAAGCCCCAGGTGACCACCGTTATGTCACCGTTTTCCACCAGCGTGACGTAGGCGTTAGCATCTCCCTGATTCCCAAAATCCAGGTAGGTTTCGACCCGCTCCGGGCTGCTGGCCGTGATCTTCATCGACCCATTTCCGACCGACGGGTCTTCGCTGGCCCAGCTCATCATGGCCCCCGGCCCGGCGTCTGGACCGCTGTACTCGTAGCTCGCGTCGGGATCCAGTCCGACCCAGGGCGACCATTCGTTGAAGCGTTTCATGTTGTTAACCAGCGGAAACACCTTGCTGGCCGGCGCGTTGATCGAAACGGACCGTTCAACGTGCGCCGAGTCCGGCAGAAACAGTCCGGTGACGCCCAGCAAGACGGCGAGCGTGACCAGGCTGATCAAAAGAATTTTTATGAATTTCACAGCGTGTCCTCCTCGTTATACACCTCACCCGCAGATCACGTTAGCGCCCTCGTCAAGCCTCTGGCAAATGGCGTTGGTCAGGTTCGTGCGGAATTCAGGAGCAATTTTCCCGCAACGCTCAGCGGCGGGCGTTGCGGCAGGCGTTCACTTCAGCTGTCGCTCGAAATGGACCGGCGACTCGCGGTGAGCGCCTCTCGCTCCATGAGCATCGTAGAAAAGCTGTCGGCCGGGAGCGGTCGACAGAACAGAAAGCCCTGCAGTTCGTCGCAGCCGTGTTCGGTCAGGAACTCGAGGTGATCCTCTTCTTCGACACCTTCGGCAACCACCTCCATGTTGAGCTGGTGCGCCATGGAGATGGTGGCCTTCACGATTGCCTCGTCGTCCGGATCAACGCCGATGTTGCGGACAAATGATTGGTCAATCTTGATGCGATCGGCTGGGAAACGCTTCAGGTAGTCCAGCGACGATTGGCCGGTGCCGAAATCATCGATCGAAATGCGGCAGCCTATGTCGCGCAACGCCTGGAGCCTTTCGGTTAAGCCGGAAATACTTTTGATGCTGAGGCTCTCGGTCACCTCGAGATCGAGAAAACCCGGATGAAGGTCGGAATCCTTCAGCGCCTTTTCGACCACCTCAATCAGGTTTGGCTGACGCAGCTGCAGGGGCGACAGGTTAACCCCCAGCGTCAGCGGCAGGTCGAATCGATCTTGCCAGCGCCGGGTGACTTTGGTGGCTTCCGCCAGCAGCCATTCGCCGATCGGCACAATCAGGCCGGTCTCCTCCGCCAGCGGAATGAAAAAACCCGGGCTGATCAGTCCCAGGTCGGGATGTTCCCAGCGTATCAGGGCTTCCATACCCACAATGTCTTCGGTAGAGGCAGACATCTGCGGCTGGAAGAACACGCGCAGCTCGTTGTTGCTTTCCGCCTGACGTAGCTTCGACTCCAGGACGAGCTTCTGCTGATGGGACTCAGTCGGCTGGTCCACGTAGGCCTGGGCATTGTTGCGGCCAAGGCCCTTGGCGCTGTACATCGCAACATCCGCACACTTGATCAGCGTCTCCGCGTCCACGCCGTCATCAGGGTAGAAGCTGATGCCGATACTGGCCGTCAGCTGGAGTTCCTGGGTTGACTCCAGCTGCAGCGGCTCGGCCAGGATGCCGTTGATTTTCCGGGCGATGCGCAGGACGTCGTCCTTGTGGACGATGTGGCGCAAAATGATGGTGAATTCATCGCCCGCATACCGCGATACCGTGTCGCTGCCGCGCACCGCACCCTGCAGCCGCTCGGCCACCGCGTGCAGGACCTGGTCGCCGATGTCGTGGCCGAGGCTGTCGTTGATCGTTTTAAAGCGGTCCAAATCGACAAACAGAATCGAGAAAAGCTCACCGGTTCGACCGGCCTCGCGAAGCGCGTGTCCCAGCCGGTCGCTGAACAGCGATCGGTTCGGCAGGCGCGTGAGCGCATCGTGCAGCCCCAGGACATCCCGCTGATCCCGCATCGAGCGCAGCTCATAAGACTGGGCGAGGTGTGAGGCCACCACCTTTAACACGTCAAGGGCGGACGACCAGTCGTCGATCACCCGCCGGCTCGCGGCAATCAGCGCACCGCTGACCGTGCCGGTGCTGGCCCGCAGCGGTAGCCCAACGTAGCTTTCGATATCGTTTTGGCTGACAAAATCGTCAAAGCCCAGCTTGCCTCGGGCGTCGTCTTCGGCCAGCACCCAGTTACCCGCGAAGATAATCTCGTAGGGTTTGTGGCCTTGAGGATCAGCCAGCTGATGGTGGAGCTCACCCCGGCCGTAGGCGGCAAGGATGGTCAGTTCACCGTCTTCTTCTCCCTCCGGACGGGCCACCACCAGGAACAGATCCAGCCCGAGGCACTCGCTCACCAGGTCAGCGATGGCGGCGGCAGAATCGCCGGCTTGGGGATCTGAGAAAATTCGACCCACGGAACGAAGCCGCTCCAGCAGCCGGAGCCGGGGGTTGCGGTCACGCAGGCGGGTCAGATAGACCGCACGGCCGTCGTGAATGCTGAGCGTCTGAACCATTTCCACGGCCTGACGCTGACCGTCTGCGCGAGTCCGGAAGCAGTCGATCGTTACCCGGCCTTCCTGCCGCAGCAGGGCTCGCTGCTCTTTGCGTTCCGCGGCCGAAAGGTCGAGGTTCAGGTGCTCCAGGCTACGGCGACGCCAGCTGTCCTGGGTGCCGCCGTAAACGTCGAGCAGCGCCTGATTGACTTCCAAAATCTGATCGTTGGCCGCGTCGACCAGGAGAAACTCTTCCTCCAAGCCGTCGACCAGCGTTAAGCCTTTGCGATCGCTTCGGCCACCGCCAGACCGCTCAAACCCTGCTGGCGGTTTACTAACGCGCCTCAGGCGATAGCTCAGCTCGCTCGCCTGGACCGGACCGTGGAGCACGTCGTCGGTGGCCGCCAGCAGGCGCTCCCAGCGCGGATCACAGCGTTCGCCCACCGGCGGCAGCACGCCCAGCACGCGCCCCCCGGGACAGGCGGCTCGAAAACGGGACAGCAGGTTCGACACCTCAGACGGAACAATCGATAGATCGACGATGATCATGCCGAGCGCCATCTGCGCGACAAACTCGAGCGCTTGACCGACGTTCTTAGCCGTATAGATCGCCTCGACTTCAGCCTTGTCCAGCACCTCGAAGAGCACCCGGCGATCATCCCGCCGCGGCGAGAGAATAAGGACGCCGCCGCTCACCACGCCGCGACCGGCTCCATCATTGTGTGCGCCCGCGTCATGCGACCACCCAGCGGCCGTCTCGCAGCCTGGGCTTGAGCTGGTTTTGCTGCTGCTGCTCAAACACGTGGTAGATGGTGTCAGACAGCAAGCCCGGTAAGCGGATGTCCTGCCCAAGCAGAATGATTTTGCGCTGATAGCCATCGCGAGATGCCGCAACACCCCGCAGGTGCTCCACGCTCCGGTGCTGCAGATGGCCTTGGAAGTCTGAAAACACGTACACGCCGTAATGCATGCTCTTGAGAACGTAGCGCAGGGCGTCGCTGAGCTGGCGGCTACCCGGCACGCTAATGTCCGAAGCCTTCATGCTCACCAGCCCCTGGTTCGGGCCCCAGTGGTAAACCGAGCGCCCGCTGGCACGGCACATCACGCGAAACTGGACCAGCGCCGCGTCAACGTCCACGCAATGCAGCGCGATGACGTTTTCCTCGCGTTCAATCAGCTGGTCGTAAAAATCTTGTCCCATCGTTTTCCCGGCTAAGGCGTGCGCCTGACAGAAAGTCGAGTCTAGACCCCAAAACTATTATTTTCAATGCACTACACGCACTATTTAGACTGTTTGTAAGCTTTGGATCGATGCCGGAACGCGCAGTTCCGGTAGGCACAATACCCCTGGCCATGGAATAATTGTGTTAACGCAAGCGAAGCCCTTTTCAGCCACCCGATTCGGAGTCCTCATGTTTGAAGGCCTGCGCCTAAGACACTGGCGTCACTCAGTCGCCGACAGCGGCATTGTTCACCTGGTGATGGACGTTGCCGACGCCAACGCCAACACTTTTTCTCGCGCCGTGATGCGCGAGCTGGGAAGCCTGATTGAACGGGTCCAGATCGACCCACCGCCAGGGCTCCTCATCGCCTCAGGCAAAGACAGCGGCTTCATCGCCGGCGCCGACGTGAGCGAATTCGAGCAGGTGGCGGCCGAAGGGCGAGAGCTTGAGACCATTCGTTACGGCCAGCAGGTGTTCGATGAGCTCGCCGCACTGCCCTGCCCAACGCTGGCAGCCATCGGCGGCTTCTGTATGGGCGGCGGCACCGAACTGGCGCTGGCCTGTGACTATCGCATCGCGACTGAAGACAGCCGCATCGGACTGCCGGAGGTCCAGCTCGGCATTCACCCCGGCTGGGGTGGAACGGTCCGGCTGCCAGCGCTCATCGGTGCTCCGGACGCGATGGACATGATGCTGACCGGTCGTGCGCTCCGCGCGTCCGTCGCTAGGCAAAAGGGCCTGATCGATAAACTCGCCTCACCAGAAGGCCTCCTGGCAGCTGCGGAAAAAATGCTGCTGGCCAAACCCAAGCCTCGCCGCGCGCCGCCGCAGCTGCGCGCACTGAACCTCTGGCCGGCTCGGCAGGCGTTGGCCAAAGTGATCCGCGACAAGACCCGCGCCAAAGCCAACCCGAAACACTACCCTGCCCCCTTTGCGATCATCGAACTGTGGCGCAAGTTTGGCGGCAACCCTCGCGCCATGATGCGCGCTGAAGCGCGCTCGATGGTCAAAATGGCGCGAACCGACACCGCGCGGAATCTGACGCGGGTGTTTTCTCTCCGCGAGGCAATGCGCGAAATCGCGCAGGAAGACGTGGCGCCGATCGAACATGTCCACGTCATCGGTGCAGGTGTAATGGGCGGCGATATCGCCGCCTGGTGTGCGCTGCGTGGACTCAACGTCACGCTGCAGGATCGCGAGGAGAAGTTTGTCGAACCAGCCCTGGTTCGCGCCCGCAAGCTGTTCGAGAAAAAGCTCAAAAAACCGGAGCGGGTTGCCGACGCGGAAGCACGGCTGAATATGGATATCGAAGGTACCGGCGTGGCTGAGGCCGACGTTGTGCTCGAGGCTATTTTCGAAAACCTGGAGGCCAAACAAGCCCTGTTTGCAGACGTTGAGCCACGCATGAAAGATGGCGCGGTGGTGGCGACCAATACATCTTCGATTCCGCTACAGCAGCTGGCCGAGGGCTTAAAAGACCCCAGCCGGCTGATCGGGCTGCACTACTTCAATCCGGTCGCCAAAATGCCCCTGCTGGAAATTGTTGCGCACCCCGCCATGGATCCCGCCGTGGAACAGCGATGTCGCGCGCACGCTCGCGGCATCGACAAGCTGGCGGTGACCGTGACCAGCACGCCAGGCTTTCTGGTCAATCGGATACTGATGCCCTACATGCTGGAGGCGGTCACGATGGTCTCCGAAGGTGTGCCCGGCAAGCTCATCGATAAAGCCGCCAAAGACTTTGGTATGCCCATGGGCCCGATCGAACTGGTCGATCAGGTGGGGCTGGACGTTGCGGCGTCCGTGGCTGACGTCTTGTCCGAAAACCTCGGGCTGACGATCCCGGAGGGATTGGAAGACATGGTGTCTTCAGGCAAGCGAGGCCGGAAAGACGGTGAGGGGTTCTACCGCTATCCGGAAGGCAAGCCGGTCAAGCCCGACGTGCCGGAGGGATATACAGCGCCGGCCGATATGACCGACCGCATGATCATGCCGTTTCTGAATATGGCGGTAACGTGCCTGAGGGAGAAGGTGGTGGACAGCCCGGAAATGCTGGATGCCGGCATCATCTTCGGGACCGGCTTTGCGCCGTTTCGTGGCGGCCCCTGGCAATACATTCAGGATACGGGAGCCGACGTGCTTAAGCAGAAGCTCGAAGCGCTCCAGTCGCGCTACGGCGATCGCTTTGCACCCGACGCCGGGTGGGACACCATCGCCTGATGTTTCGGGCGGCCTGACCGCCCCGACTACATCGTGTGGGTAGGCCGGTCGGCGTTGACCATGCCGGCCAGGATATTCTCGATTTTGGATTTGGCGATTTCGCCGTCGTTGCCTTCGTTGAACTGAACGCCGATCCCGGCAACCCGGTTGCCCTGGGACCCCGGTGGCGTCACCCAGATCACCTTGCCGGCCACGGGAATACGGTCCTCGTCTTCCATCAGCGTGAGGAGGATGAACACCTCGTCACCCAGCGCGTACTTCTTGTTGGTGGGCACAAACAGCCCGCCGTTTTTGACGTACGGCATAAACGATTGATAGAGCGCCGTCTTATCCTTGATCGAAAGCGACAGGATTCCCTGTCGCGGCATACCACCTGCCATTACCTATCCCCTTAGGCCGCCGAGTCACGCCACGTCAGCAGCAACGCCTCCAGCTGTAGTTCTGCTCGAGCGCTGGTTTTTAGCATCGCTCGACAACGGTTGGTAGCATCATACAGCCGCCAAAGGCTTGTCAAATCATCCTCGGCCGCCGCCGGCGCATGCACCAAGCCCGCCAATTGATCTCGAGCGTAGTGCGCAAGCTGCCGCAGTTTCAGCTCGGTGACTTCACCACCAAGCCAGCCTGCGGCCAGGTCCGATACCGGCGTCTTGCCGCTGCGAAGCGCATCGAGATCGTCAGCGATACCGTCGCCGTCGGGCAGCTCCTCTCGGAGCGCCAGAGAGAGCGCGTCATCAACGCGACCGTTGGCCAGCGCCACAATGCGCTTGGCCTGGTCGGCCCCGAGCGCTTCCACCGTCTCGCAAAGGTAGTGCTCCAGTTCCGCGGGATCGGGTGCGGGAACCAGCACCGTTTGACACCGGGAGAGAATGGTGGCCGCCAGCGCGCTGCGCCGGGCGGTGCACAGAATCAGCACCGTGTCAGGCGGCGGCTCCTCGAGTGTTTTCAGCAGCGAGTTGGCGGCAGCGGTATTCATAGCGTCAGCCGGGTGAATCACAAAAACCCGCTGCCCGGTGGCGGTCAGCGTTGCGTTGCGCGCCAGAGCGCGGGTTTGGTCGATCAGAATCTGACCGCTCTTGGACTCGGGCTTCAGCACAACGAGGTCCGGATGACTTCCCGCCTGCACCCAGCTACGCGCCTGCGCGTCCGTCCGACATAGCAGATGCTGCGCCAGCGCCAGCGCCAGCTCCACCGTGAGCCGATCGCCCGACAGCAGCAGCGCGTGAGGTAGCCGATCCTGAGCGGCGAGGTTTTTGAGGTAGGCCAGCGAGGGCTCGAGCCACGGCATCGCTTCAAGACCATGCGCAGCTTCCCTCGCGGAGTCTGGACTGGCTGGGTTCGTCATTGGGCGCCCCCGAACCGGTCCAGGATGCCGTTGACAGCCGCAGAGACGTCCGCCGCCACGGCGCGCCGACTCCTGCCGGCGTTGATCACCCGATAGCGGCTGTTGCCCCGCGCCCGCCGAAGGTAGGCCTTACGGACGCGCTGATAAAACGCGGCGCGTTCCCGCTCGAAACGATCCGCAGTGCGGTTTCGGGTTGCCCGGGTCAGGCCTCGGCCCGGTGCAACGTCGAGGAGCAAGACCAGATCCGGGCGGGCCAGGCGCGGCAGCCAGCGTTCCAGCGTTTCGATCTTTGACCACGGCAGCTCCCGTCCGCCGCCCTGGTACGCAAAGGATGCGTCGACAAAGCGATCGCAGATCACCCAGGTACCCTCCCGCAACGCCGGGACAATGACGTTCTCCACGTGATCAAAGCGGGCGGCAAATACCATTAGCAGCTCGGACAGGGGCGCAATCTCAGAAGCGGGATTCAGCAGCAGGCTGCGCAGCGCTTCGGCCAGCTCCGTACCTCCCGGTTCCCGGGTGCTGACAAAAGGCACCGCGCGGCTTTTGAGAAGCTTTTCGATGACCCTCAGGTTCGTGCTTTTGCCGGCCCCCTCACCGCCCTCCAGGGTAATAAAGCGACCGCGCGGCGGGGCACTCATCGACGGCATCCCAAAATCAGCGATCCGGCGGCAACCCGAGGCAACGCGGCGTTGGCCTTAAGGCAAACGCTGACCTGAGGCGGGAAATTGATACTGACAATATGCATTAAATAACTGTCTTATTTATTTGTTTTTAATCGGATTTATTTGATATTCCTGAACCGCTTGGTTGTGCGCCTCCAGCGTTTCAGAGAACTGATGGCTGCCGTCTCCTCGGGCCACAAAATAAAGCGCCTTCCCCGCCTCGGGCTGCGCCACCGCGTCGAGCGCCGCCCGGCCCGGCAGAGCAATCGGGGTCGGCGGCAGGCCAAAGCGCGTGTAGGTGTTGTAGGGCGTATCGCTGCGCAGGTCGCGGCGCCGCAGGTTGCCGTCGAACGCGTCACCCAAGCCGTAAATCACCGTCGGATCGGTCTGCAGCCGCATACGGAGCTCTAGTCGCCGCAAAAACACGCCAGCGATCTGAGCCCGTTCGCTCGCCAGCCCCGTCTCCTTCTCAACAATCGATGCCAGAATCAGCATCTCCTCGGGTGCCGTCAACGCCGCTTCCGGGTCCCGACGCTCCCAGGCCTCTGCCAGCGCCTGCTGCATCGCCGCATAGGCCCGCTGATAGAGCGACACATCGGTGGTGTTGCGGGGAAAGTAGTAAGTTTCCGGAAGGAACCAGCCCTCCAGATGCTCGAGCTCCGGATCGATCCGGCGGGCGATTTCTGTCGCCGGCAGCTCCAGCAGCGTGTGGTCCAGCGCAGGATGCCGGTCGACCGCCGCCGCCAGATCGCTGAAACGCCAGCCCTCCACAATCGTCAGAGCGTGCTGAACCACCCTGCCCTCGGCAAGCAGCGTCAGCAGCTCGTTGGGCCTGAGGCCCGGCGACAGCTGATACTCACCCGCCTGGATGCGGCTGGCCAGGGCGCTGCGTCGGCCCAGCACCCACCAATGCCAGGGATCCTGGATCAAGCCCTCGCCCTCCAGGTCTTTGATGATCGCAGCAAACCCCTGGCCGGACGTTATCGTGAAAGGCACCGGTTGGCTGTTGGGCAACGGATCGTCGAGGAACGACTGATAGCTCCGGTACGCCCACAGCCCGGCACCCAGCGCCAGGACCCCACTAATGGCCATCACCACGCCAACCATTTTTAGGAGCGTCTTCATCAGGAGCTCGCCAACGCCCCTCGCGTTTCCTGCCGCTCCAGCGCTGAGGTCAAACGCTCTGACAGTAGCCGCGCTGCCTCGCCGGTCAACGTGTTGATCCCGACCAGTTCGGTGATCGGCTCAACACCACGCACCGCGTTACAAAGCGCTAGCGCCGCGCAATGCTCCAGATCGCTCAGGCCCAGCTTCGCGACCCGCGCAAGGCCATGGCTCAGCAACGCGGCTCGGCATGCGCCTTCTACGCCGGCCCCAACCGTTGGCGTCAACCACTGCGCATGCTCGTCCGGCAGCACCAGCACGTTACTCTGCAATCCCTCGCAGAGTTGTCCCTGCGGGTCGAAAACCAGCCCTTCGTCCCAGCAGCACTCCGCTACTTCCTGAGCGAGCAACACCTGATCCAGGCGCGAAAGATGTTTGAGACCCGCCGCCGGCCCGGGGCTCGGCAGCCGCTCTTCGCAAATGCCAACCCGCAGACCACCCCGGGGTGCAGGCATCGGCAAACGCACCAGCAGACGCCGTGGCTGCTCCAGCCCGCTGGGGGCATAGCCGGGCCGCAGGCTGCTGCCTCGCGTCACGGTCAGGCGCAGCACACAATCGTTTTGGGCCGCCAGCGTTCGACACTCGTCGAGCAGCAGTGCCCGGGAAGGCAGCTCGATCCTTAACCGCTCAGCGCCGCGCTCGAGCCGTTCCATATGCCAGGGCCAAAGCGCACACCGGCCATCGCGAAAGGCTGTGGTTTCAAACAGGCCGTCGCCATAGAGCAGCCCGCGATCGTTGAGCGGCAGGCTGTCTGCCGGATTACCATCGATCAGCGCGGCGGGTTCAACGACCAGCTCACCCATGGTCAGCCGGCACAGCTTTGGTTGGCGGACGTGGGCTTCAGTGATGCCAGCAGCCCGCTGGCTTTGTGGCGGGTCTCTTCCAGCTCGCGGGTCGGCTGGGAGTCCGCGACGATGCCGGCACCGGCGCGAAGCGACAGGCGCTGATCGCTCACGTGGAACGAACGAATCAGAATATTCACGTCCATATGGCCGCTGCGGCACAGGTAACCCATGGAACCAGTGTAGGGGCCGCGCCCTACCCCTTCCAGCTCGCCGATGATTTCCATGCAACGCACCTTCGGACAGCCGGTGATGGTGCCGCCGGGAAAGACCGCGCGGATCACGTCGACGGGCGAAACCTCAGGACGCAGGCGACCATGCACCGCCGAAACGAGATGGTGAACTCGGGCATAGGTCTCCGTGGTCATAAACTGCTCCACGTTGATGCTGCCAGGCTGGCACACCCGACCGAGATCGTTCCGCTCCAGGTCGATCAGCATCACGTGTTCCGCCTGCTCCTTGGGATGCGCAAGAAGCTGGCGCTTCAGCTCCTCGTCCGCCCGCGGCTCAGCAGCGCGTGGAAAGGTACCGGCGATCGGGCGCGTCTGTACGTCCAGTCCGTCAATTCGAACCAACCGCTCTGGTGATGAGCTGACAATCGCGGAATCGCCCCAAACCGCCAGGCCGGCAAACGGTGCTGGGTTGGTCTTACGAAGCTGTCGATAAAGCGACGAGGGCGTGCTGCCGCACGGCCCCTCCCAGGCGCGGGAGATGTTGGCCTGAAAAACGTCGCCGGCAAGGATGTAGGACTTGACGCGTTCAACGGCGCTCAGAAATGGCGCTGCGTCCGCCTCGCGAAGGGCACAGGTTGGATCAGGGTCATGCGGCACCGGCGCCGGGGCCCGGTAGTCCGCCTCCAGGCGAGCCAGCAGGAACGGGGTTTCAGCGACCGCGTAGGTCTGCTGCTCATGGTGATCAAAGACCAACGCCGCGGGACACCGGACGGCCAACGCCTGCGGAAACCCGGTTCGTGCGTCGGGCAACGCCTCGAGAACCGACTCGATGCCCCGCCCCACCTCGTAGCCGAGGTGGAGAAACCACCCCCCCAGGAACGGCAGATCGTGCGGCCGCTCGTCGCCAAGGACTTGCTGTTGTTGCTCGATCGATCGCCGGGTCCATTGATCCAGCCAGCTCAGAAATCGCGCGGCATCGCTGCCGCTGGCGGTCGCCGGCAGGGCGAGCGAACCGCCGCCGGCCAGAAAGAGCATGTCGTAGCGCGCATCGGGCGTACCGCTGGCGACACTCTCCAGCAGGAACGGATAGCGGTCGGGAGCGGCCTCGTGTAGCTCCAGAAAGTCCCGCCGCCCCTCAAGTTGGGTGCAACAGGTCAGAATTTCTTAAATACCAGCGTGCCGTTGGTGCCGCCGAAGCCAAACGAGTTGGAAAGAACGTGTCCCACCTCAGCCTGCCGTGAGTCGCCAGGCACAAAGTCAAGATCACAGCCCTCTCCCGGCTTGTCGAGGTTGATCGTTGCGGGGACCACCTGATCGCGCAGGCTGAGCACGGAGAAAATCGCCTCAACGCCGCCAGCGGCCCCCAGCAGGTGACCGGTCATCGACTTAGTGGAGCTGACAGGAATCTTGTAGGCGTGCTCGCCAAAGGTGCTTTTGATCGCCTTGCACTCTGCCAGATCGCCCACCGGCGTGGAGGTCCCGTGGGCGTTGACGTAGCTGATTTCGTCTCCGTTCAGACCGGCATCAGCCAAAGCAGCGGCCATACACTGAGCCGCACCCTCCCCGCCTTCCGGCGGTGAGGTCATGTGAAACGCGTCTCCGGACATCCCGAAGCCCACGAGTTCAGCATAGATCTCGGCGCCGCGCGCCTCGGCGTGCTCCAGCGACTCCAGGACCATCACGCCGGCGCCATCCGACAGCACAAACCCGTCACGCTCCTCGTCCCACGGCCGACTCGCGCCTTGGGGGTCGTCGTTACGAGTCGACATCGCCTTAGCTGAGGCAAAGCCGCCCATCGCCACGTCACAGGTGGCATATTCGGTCCCGCCCGCAACCATCACGTCACAGTCGCCATAAGCGATCAGGCGCTGGGCGAGCCCGATGTTGTGCGTGCCCGTAGTACAGGCGGTGACGGTTGCGAGATTGGGGCCTTTGAGGCCGTGCATGATCGATATATGGCCCGACACCATGTTGATGATGGTGGAGGGCACAAAAAACGGCGAGATACGTCGCGGCCCCGAACTGCTGTACTGGATCGAGGTTTTCTGGATCGTGGCGATGCCGCCGATGCCGGCGGCGACCGACACGCCGATCCGGGTGAGATCCTCGTTTTCGAGTTCAAGCCCGGCGTCGTTCATCGCGTCAACCGATGCCGCGATCCCATAGTGGATAAACGGGTCCATCTTGCGGGCGTCTTTCGGCGACAGGTAGTCCCCGATCTCAAAATCGCGAACCTCACCGGCGATGCGTGTAGCAAAGGCGCTGGCGTCAAAGTTTGTCACCGGACCAATGCCGCTACGGCCGTTCAGCACGCTATCCCAGGCGCTTGCGATATCGTTTCCGACCGGGGACTTGATACCCAGTCCCGTCACCACAACTCTGCGTTTACCCATTAGCTTTGCCCTCGGATCGTCGGCCTGTCACCCAGCGGTGCCAAGCCGCGTCTGTTTTTACAGCGCCATAACGACAGAAGCTGCACACCGGGTGGTGCGCAGCTTCCCGTACGCTCATTGACAGCTGACGTTAGCCGACGTTTTGTGAGATGTAGTCGATGGCCTGCTGCACGCTGGTGATCTTCTCCGCCTGCTCGTCGGGGATTTCGCACTCGAACTCCTCTTCCAGCGCCATCACCAGCTCAACCGTGTCCAGAGAATCGGCGCCAAGATCGTCGACAAAGGACGCGCTGGGCGTGACTTCGTCTTCTTTAACGCCCAACTGCTCGACCACAATTTTCTTGACCCGCTCTTCAATGCTACTCATTTGAGTGTGTTCCTCCTGAAATGCGCGCACATTGTAGTGAAAGTGTATGCGCTGATCCACTGTTTCAAGGCCCTGATTTCCTTTGAAACGTTTGTATGAATATGGCCTGGCAAACCGGTTATTTACCAGGGTTACGCCATGTACATGCCGCCATTCACGTGTAGCGTCTCGCCGGTGATGTATCCGGCGGCGGGCGACGCCAGGAACCGCACCGCTGCGGCGATATCTTCACCCTCGCCTAGGCGCTTGAGGGGAATCTGTCCCAGCAGCGTTTCGCGCTGCGCTTCCGGCAGCGCCCGCGTCATGTCTGTGTCGATAAATCCGGGCGCAACCGTATTGGCGGTAATGCCGCGTGAGCCCACCTCTTTGGCCAATGACTTGGTAAAACCGATCATTCCCGCCTTGGCCGCCGCATAGTTCGCCTGGCCCGGGTTTCCGACCACGCCGATGACGGAAGCGATGTTGATAATCCGGCCGTAGCGGGCTTTCATCATCCCGCGCATGCAGGCTTTGCTCATGCGGAAGACCGACTTGAGATTGGTATCCATGATCTGATCCCAGTCATCGTCATTCATTCGCAGCAGCAGCTGGTCGCGGGTGATACCGGCGTTATTGACCAGCACCGCCGGCGGCGCCGGCAGTGACGCCAGCAGCTCAGCGATTCCGTCAGCGCTCGTAACGTCGAGCACCCGCCCTGCGTGTTCTGCGCCCTCGGCTCCGCCCGCGGCCTTCAGCGCCTCGTCGATCGCCGCAGCGCCCGCCTCACTGGTGGCCGTTCCGGTAACGCTTGCTCCGGCCGCCACGAGTTCAGCGGCAATCGCCGCGCCGATCCCGCGGGTTGCGCCGGTGACCAGCGCGAGTTTTCCGGCAAGTTCCATAGCTACTCCAGTTCGCTCAGCTCTGCGTGGATCGACGGCATGTCGATCAACGCCGTTTGGGTCACCTCGCGGTTGATACGGCGGGTCAGGCCCGACAGCACCTTACCCGGCCCGCACTCGACGATCCGCGTTGTGCCCGACTCCACCAGAAACTCGATGGTCTCCACCCAGCGCACTGGCTGATAGAGCTGGCGCACCAGCGACTCGCGGATCTGTTCGGGTTCCTGGAAGATCGCCACGTCGGCATTTTGCAGCACCGGCACCTGGGGCTGGCGAAGGTTGACCTGTTCCAGGCGCTTGCCCAGCTCCTCCGCTGCCGGCTTCACAAGATCACAGTGACAGGGCACGCTCACCGGCAGGATCGCTGCGCGCTTCGCGCCCGCCTCCCGCGCCATGCGCACCGCGCGGTCAACCGCGTCGACCGAGCCCGCTATCACCGTCTGCGAGGGCCCGTTCAGATTGGCCGGCGCAACAATCTCGCCCTCCGCCGCTAGCTGACACACCGCCTCAACCCGTTCAGCGTTGAGACCCAGGAGCGCCGCCATGGCGCCCGAGCCGGGTGGCGCCGCCTGCTGCATCAATCGGCCGCGCTCGGCGACGAGCCAGGCGCCGTCAACCAGATCCAGCGCACCGCTGGCGACCAGGGCCGTGTACTCGCCGAGGCTATGGCCCGCCATGATCGACGGCAACGGCCCGCCGTTTTCCCGCCATACCCGCCAGGTCGCAATCCCGGCGACCAGCATGGCAGGCTGGGTGTTTTCGGTGCGGTTTAGCGCCTCTTCCGGGCCCTGCTGCGTCATCTCCCACAGGTCAACGCCCAGTCGGTCCGACGCTTCGGCGAAAGTCTCTTTGACGCTGGGGAAGTCGGCCGCCAGCTCGCTGAGCATGCCCACCGACTGAGACCCCTGGCCGGGGAAGACAAACGCAACTGAATTTCCTGACATATCCTTGCTCGTTATTGTTCTGTCTAAGCCCGGTGTTCGGGCTCGGCGAATGCGACGGGACGGTGGGGCCCACGAGCGCTCGCCGTGAACCTGGACCTGCGAAGCGGATCAGTATCGAATCAGCGCTGATCCCCAGGTGAAGCCGCCGCCGAACGCCTCCAGCAGCAGCACTTCGCCCCGCGCAATTTTTCCTGACCGGACGGCTTCGTCCAGGGCCAGCGGAACGGAGCCTGCTGACGTGTTGCCGTGACGATCGACGGTGACGATCACCCGATCCATCGGCAGCGCCAGCTTTTTCGCCGTCGCTTTGATGATGCGCAGGTTCGCCTGGTGAGGAATCAACCAGTCGACGTCGCTGCGCGTCATGTCGTTGGCAGCCAGCGTTTCGTCAACGATGTTGCCCAACGTGTTGACCGCAACCTTGAAGACCTCGCTGCCTTTCATGCGGATAGCCAACCCACCCTGAGGCTCGGGCTTGAAGCCTCGCGAGACGCCAACCTCAACGTTAAGCAGTTCCTTGTGCGCGCCATTGGCGTGCAGGTGCGTCGACATGATGCCCGGCTTATCGTCAGCGGCGAGCACCACGGCTCCCGCGCCGTCGCCAAACAGCACGCACGTGGTGCGCTCCGTCCAGTCGACCATGCGGGACAGCGTTTCGGCCCCGACCACTAGCACCTTCGACGAGTCGCCGCTGCGAATAAACTTATCGGCGACCCCCAGGGCATAAAGAAAGCCGGAGCAGGCGGCGTTGACGTCAAAAGCGCAGCAGCCGTGGGCACCGATTCGATCCTGGAGGAGACAGGCCGTGCTTGGAAACACCAGATCCGGCGTGGTGGTTCCGACAATGATCGCGTCGAGCTCTTCGGCCTTGACGCCGGCGGCTTCCAGGGCGCGCTTGGCCGCTTCCTCAGACAGGTCGCAGGTTGTCTGTCCCTCAGCAACGATCCGACGTTCGCGAATGCCCGTTCGCGTCTGGATCCACTCGTCGCTAGTGTCGACCAGCCGCTCCAGGTCCGCGTTGGTCAGCACTTTCTCCGGAAGCGCGCTGCCCGTTCCTATTATTGTTGAATAACGCAGAGTTACGCCCTCGCAATCGATAGCGAATCCTGAAGTTTGGGGGGGGAATAGTCAACCGTAACCCGACACTGACACCGTGTCGGTCGGGCGTTCACCGCTCGCGGCGCGCGACCAGCCATACTCTGTTAAAGGAGCTGCACAACCTCGGCGCCGATACGCTCAGCGAGGCCGGCGCGCGCCTCCGCCGCCGCGGTGGCAATCGCATTGCCAAAACCCACGACATCCGCGGCACCGTGACTTTTCACGACCACGCCCGTCAGGCCGAGCAGCGAGGCCCCGTTGTAGTGTCGGGGGTCAAACTTTTTGCGCATCATGGCGAAAGCCGGCCGCGCGGCCGTGGCAGCGGCTTTGCCGGCGACACCGCCGCGACCCAGCGTCCGCAGCTCTTCCATCAAAAGCTGCGAGATACCCTCGCTGCACTTCAGCGCCACGTTGCCCGTGAAGCCGTCACAGACCACCACGTCCAGCTCCCCCAGGAAAATGTCGTGGCCTTCAGCAAAACCACAATATTCAAGCGCTGAGTCGCTTAGCAGCTGGTGGGCGCGTCGAACGGTATCGTTGCCTTTGATGGATTCGGTGCCGATGTTCAGCAGCCCGACGCGAGGCGTTTCCTGATCGCCGGTGGCCCGAGACACTGCGGTCCCCATGTGCGCAAATTGGTAGAGATGATCTGCGCTGACCGACGCGTTGGCGCCGAGATCGAGCACCGTGGTGAGCCCGCGCCGGGATGGCAGTGAAGCGCAGATAGCCGGACGCTCGACGCCAGGCAAAGTCTTGAGAATCGAACGGGCCAGCGCCATGAGCGCGCCGGTATTGCCGGCACTGACGCAGGCGTCAGCACTCCCTTCGAATACCAGCTCGAGGGCACGGCCCATGGTGGAACGGGTTTTGCGCCGCAGGGCGTCGCCAACAGATTCGTCCATGGCGACGGATTCAGCGGCCACCACAACGGCCACGCGCTCTGCGTCAGCCTCGGGCAGCGCCTGATGCCACGGGTCAAGCGTGTCCTGGTCGCCGACCACCTGCAGGTACAGCAGACTGTCGGACGCCAGCGCCTCGGCACAGGCGCCGAGAGTGACTTCGCTGCCGTGATCGCCGCCAGCGGCGTCAACGGCGACCACCGCGCGGTTCACAAGCTCGGGATCCCTGGCCTGCTCATCGTCATGATCCAGGGTGGCCGCGGCGCTCAACTAGGCAGCTAGATGCCCGCTTAGTCCAGCTCGTCTTCGTCGATTTCCGGCGCGGTGTCCACCACCTTGCGGCCGCGATAGTAGCCGTCGGCGGTGATGTGATGCCGCAGGTGAGTCTCACCCGTGGTCGGGTCGATCGACAGCGCCGGCGCCGACAGCTTGTCGTGCCCGCGGCGTGCGCCTCGCGTCGAGGGGGTCCGTCTGCTTTTTTGAACAGCCATTGCTTTTTCTCCAGCTTTTTTTAGCGCTTGCCAAGGCCAAGCTCACCCAGCTTGGCAAACGGGTTTTCCGATTCTTCCACCGCGGGGCCAAAACCCGCGTCAACACTCTCTCCGGCTGACGCCGGGATCAGCGGCACGGCCAGGATCAACTCATCTTCCACAATGTCCGTGAGCGCCACCTGTCCCTCACTGACCACCAGGGGCTCATAGTCCTCCGGCAGCGTGACGTCATCCGCCTCATCGCGCACCAGCCCCAGGCGGCTGCGCTGCTCCAGCGGATGCAAAAAACGCTCAAGCGTCCGCTGACATCGCAGCGGCAACGTTGCGGAAGCCGCAACGTCCACCACCGGCAGTCCGTTGGTGTCGCGTCCGAACTTCAACGTGAAGCTCACCTCACCGTCCAGCGGTGGTGCCAGCATGGGCGCGAGCCGCTCGAATCGATTGAGGGGCCACGTGCCGCTGAAACCCTGTCCGCTGCTGACCAATCGCCAGGGATCGACGTGGCTTGGAAAATCGCGCGACATAACCGGCGAATGATATCGGCAAGCTTAGCGTGTCGCAAGCTCCAGCCAGCGAGGGTCCGATACCCGCACGCCGCCATCCCGTTCGTGAATTTGCAGCTGAAGCTGCCGACGGCCCGCATTTTCGGGCGTGATGGCGATCGTCCCGGTAAATCCGGTCAGCGGGTGATCCGGGGCGTCGGTCGCGTCAAAAAACTCCCCGACGCCCGGCCGAGGCAGGCCAAACTCCGTCGTCGACACCCGCTCGCCGTCGAGCAACAGGTCCACCGCGCGCACGCCCTGCGACGTTTCCAGCGCCCAGCCCTGCACCTGAACCACGCCGATGTGGCGAGAATCGGGTGTCGGAGCGTCGATGTACCAGAACGCCGGCTGGTCGCAGCCGGCTGACGACGCCATGGCCGCTTCTACACCCGGCGTTGTCTGCCAGACCAGCACCCGCTTGCGTCCGCCAAACAAGACGATCTCATCAACGATACGTGCACTGCCGAGCTGTTCGCAGAGTGCTTTTACCCATCGCGTCCGCTCTACCAGGTCCAGCGCGGTGACCTCAACCGCAACGAGAGCCGGTTCCGAGATGGGTTCGCGATGGTCGAGACCCCAAATCGCCAGCTGCACCGCACGGCCATGTTTGTGGTTGAGCGGATGATCCAGGCTCTCAATCGGTTCGCCAAGCTCGTAGGTCAGCTCGGCCGCGAGCATGAAGTTATCGGCGAGAAGTCGCCGGACGCCACGATCGCGGCGAAGCTCACCCAGACGCTCGGCAAACTGAGGCCACCCGATTAGATTGTCAGGCAACACGTCCGCGGAGACGGGACGTTGATCCGTGCGCTGGGCCGCGGACCGCCAGTAGCTGAGCATCCCGCTGGACAACGCCAGCCCGGGCACCACCGCCAGCAGGATCACCGCCACCGAGACACCTGGACGCCCTCGCCGAAACAGGGGCTCAAGCACCGCCGGCAGGCCAGCGCAGAGGGTCAGCCAGCCGGCCAGCGACCAGTGAAAGCTGACGCGCTCGGTGTCGACCAGCGGAGAGGCCAGCCAGTAGAAGACGATCGGAAACGCCCCGAGCCACAGCAGCACGGCGGCAAAGCCGCCGCTTCGCGCTCCCCATTGCCGCGCGGTGGCGCTCAGCAGCAGCCAGCCTAAGACGGGCGTCAGAAGCAGAAGGTCGATCAGCGGCAGCTTGAGGCCTGCCAGCTGCGGCGCCCACGGGTGGCGCTCCACCAGCTGGAAGCTGAGAGCCGCAAAATCCTGGGTGCGATTGAAGTCCCACTGCGGCCACAGCGCCGCCAGCGGCAGCATCGCGGCGAGCCAAGGCCAAGGGCTGCGCAACCGGCTGCGAGCCTCGCGATGCAGCAGAAACAGGCCAGCCATGCCGAGCAGCAGCGGCGCGATGCGGTAGTGGGTCAGCACGCCGAGCGCCAGACACAGCCCGAGGCACAGCCACCAGCCGGGGCGGTTGGCTCCGGTGACGATGCGGGACGCCAGCCAGGCGGACAGCAGCCACACCAGATTCAGCGGCGCTTCGGGGAGCGCAAACGGCGCCACCAGGCCGTGAACCGGCAGCGCGCAGGACAGGCAGCCGGCAACGAGTGCGGCTGGCGCGCTGGCGCCGCCAGTACGGGCCAGTGCGGTCACCAGGACCGGCACGGCCAGCCAGCACAATAGAGACAGGCCCCGAACGCCCAGATAGCTCATGCCAAAAAGCTCGCTGCCGGCCCGGGTCAGCCACGCGGTGAGCGGCGGCAGATCGCTGTAGGCCCACGCAAGGTACCGGCCTTCCAGCCAATAGAACGCCTCGTCGCCAAACAGCGGTAGGGCGCTAGACACGTGGATTCGGGCCAACGACAATGCCAAAAGGCCCAGCAGCGCCCACCAGAACCAGGATCCAGCACCCTCGTGAAAGCGGCCCGTCGTCGCCTGCGGGGCTGCCGCGGGTGGCATGGCAGCGCTCATTTAAGGAAAGATCGGGGTTGGGCCGATAATCACGTTTGGCGCACTCTTTTTATGTCAACGTACATCGCGTCCACGAAACTCATGTCAGCAAGGAGGAAACGGCATGCCTGAACAGGTTCAAGAATCCAGCGGCTCGGCCCGCGTCGTCAGCCTGACCCAGTCGCACGGCGAACTGGCGACCGCCCTCGACCAGGTCGGCGCCATTGTGGTCGGCAAAGAACCGGTGATCAAGCTGGCGTTTACCTGCTTGATCGCCAACGGCCATCTCCTGCTGGAAGATGTACCCGGCATGGGCAAAACGACGCTGGCGCAGGCGCTCGCCGCTTCCACCGGCCTCGACTATCAGCGCATTCAGTTCACCAGCGACATGCTGCCGGCGGATATTCTCGGCATTACGGTTTATAGCCGCGAGCGTGAAGCCTTCGACTTTCACCCTGGGCCGATCTTTTCGCAGCTGGTCCTGGCGGACGAAATCAATCGCGCCACGCCCAAAACTCAAAGCGCACTACTTGAGGCCATGGCGGAACGCCAGGTTACGATCGAGGGGGAAACCCGCGATCTGCCGGCGCCGTTTTTTGTCATCGCCACCCAAAACCCGGTGGACCTGGCGGGCACCTTCGCCCTCCCCGATTCGCAGCTCGATCGATTTCTGATGCGGCTCCATATGGGCTACCCAGCCCCCGAGGCGGAGCGTCGACTCCTGGAGGAAAAGGATCGCCAGCTGCTGCTGCGAGATGCCCAGGTGTGCCTGCCGCTAAAAGACCTCCAGATACTGCAGAAGCAGGCCAAGGAGATTCACAGCTCGCCGGCATTGCTGGACTATCTGCAGGCGCTGGTCGGCGCCACCCGAGCGTTTCCCGGGGTGCAAACCGGCCTGTCGCCGCGGGGCGCGCTGGCGATCCTCGCGTCCGCGCGGGCCTGGGCGCTGCTGGAGCAGCGTGATCATCTGATTCCCGAAGACGTCCAGGCGGTTTTTGTGGCGGTCGCCGCGCATCGCCTGAGGCTGGGCGCGGAGGCTTCCGCGGACCAGGAGGCGCTGGCGCAGCAGGTGCTCGTGCAGGTGCCTATTCCCTGATGTCTGCTGCCGACAGCAAAAGGCGCCGCGATTTTTTCGACGTTGTTTACCGGTTTATGCAGAAGTTCGGAGGGCGACCCGCCGAACAAAAGCTGCCGTGGGAAATCAATCGGCGCCAGATTTACATCGTGCCGACCCGCTTCGGGCTGTTTTTTGGTCTGGTGCTGCTGGTGCTGCTGCTCGGTGCGCTGAACTACAACAACAACATGGCGCTGCTGTTTACGTTCCTGCTGTCGGCCCTCGGGCTCCTGACACCGCTATACACGGTTCGAAACCTGTCGGGCATGGAGGTGCTAAAAGTTCACGCGGCACCGGTGTTCGCCGGCGAAACGGCCGAGTTTGTGGTCACCGTCATGAACCCGAGCAGCACCCCGAGACCCATGATCTGGGCCCGCGCTGACGAGGAAGCCACCTTTAACCAGGTTGCCCCACAGGGGCGAGCGGACCTGGGCATCACCGCGCCGGCTCCCGAGCGCGGCTGGCTCGACATGCCTCGCTCCCGGCTCTACACCACCTTTCCCGTCGGCCTGTTCTACGCCTGGACCTACCTGAACCCCAGGGCTCGCTGCCTTGTCTACCCGGCCTTGGAGGTCGACGCACCAGAGCTGCCGTTGGGCAGCAATCGCGGCACCGGACAACCCGAACGCAGCGGCGACGAGGAGTGGTCGGGCTTGCGCGACTACCAGGCCGGCGACCCCTCCCGCAGCATCGCCTGGAAGGTGGTCGCCCGTTCCAACCAAATGGTCACGAAAACCTTTAGCGACCACCGCAGCGAGCAGCTGCATCTAGACTTCAACGAGCTCCACGGCCTCAGCACCGAGCAGCGCCTGTCCCGGCTGGCGCGCTGGATTGTGGTAGCGGAAGCCCAGCAGCTCGCCTATGAACTCATCCTGCCTGGCCAGCGGCTGGGCCCTGATCGTGGCGCCAGCCACCGACACCAATGTCTGCGAGCTTTGGCCGAGTATCCCGCTTAAGGCCGGCGCCCGATTGGCTCACCTTCTGCTGGCTGGTGGGCTCGATGGCGCTGGCGGTGCTGCCGCATCTGCCGCGGCTGCCGCTGTGGATGCCGCTGCTGTTTTTGCTGGCAGTCATGGAGCGTGCATCACACTTCCGCTGGAAGCGCCGCCCCCTGCCAAGCTGGCTCAGGCTGGTCCTGACGCTGCTGTGCATCGCCGGGGTGTGGAGCAGCTATGGCACGATTCTCGGTCGTCAGGCCGGCGTGGCCCTGCTGTGCACCATGCTGGCGCTGAAGCTGTCGGAGACTTTTCGCAGCCGCGATGTGTTCCTGCTGATCTCGCTGGCCTACTTTATTGTCATCACGCAGTTTCTGTTTGATCAGTCGATCTATCTGGCGGTCTATCTGCTGGCCGTTGCGGTCATCATCACCGCCACGCTGATTGTGAACGAAGCGCAGCCGGCCCGGGATGTGCGCACACCCGTTCGAGACTGGCACGGCGCACCCGACGTGCTGCGGCGCGCCGGCTGGATGCTCCTGCAGGGTCTACCGCTCATGCTCGCGCTGTTTGCGCTGTTCCCCCGCCTGGGGACACCGCTCTGGGGTGTGCCGGAAGATGCGCTGTACGGCAAGACGGGCATTTCCGACCACATGGAGCCTGGCAGTATCCGGGACCTGTTTATCGACGATTCGCCGGCGTTTCGGGTGGACTTTGCCGGGGACGCGAGGCCTAGCCAGGGGCGTCTTTACTGGCGCGGCCCGGTGCTGTGGCACTTCGACGGCGCCGCCTGGTGCCGCGAAGCGCCCTGTATCCAGGATGATGGCAAAGATCCCCAGCCCCGCCGCATCGGCAAGATTCTGGGTGAAGTCGATCAGCCGCTTCGCTACTCGGTCACGCTGGAACCGACGCAGCAGCTGTGGCTGTTTGCGCTGGACACCCCGGTCAGCCCGCCACGCGGCTTTATGGGGCTGGAGGTGGACTACACGCTGCATCGAACCCGGCCGGTCACGCGCACTTTTCAGTACGACATGACCAGCGATACGGGCTACCAAAAGAATACCCGCACCGACGGCAGGCTAACGGACCGGGGACTGCAGCTGCCCGACGATCGCAACCCGCGGACCCGCGCGCTGGCCGAGGATCTAAGAGCGCAATTCGGAGAAGACAGCCGCGCGCTGGTGACCCACGTGCTGCAGACTTTTCGGCAGGAAAACTACCGCTACTCCTTTACGCCGCCGCCGCTGGGCTTTCATACCGTCGACGATTTTCTTTTCGAAACCCGAGAAGGTTACTGCGAGTACTACTCGTCTGCCTTTACGTTCCTGATGCGCGCCGCGGGTATCCCGGCCCGGGTCGTGACCGGCTATCAGGGGGGCGAATACATGGGCGACCCGGAGTACCTCCTGGTTCGCCAATCGGACGCACACGCCTGGTCCGAGGTTTGGCTGGAGGGTGAAGGCTGGGTGCGGGTAGATCCGACCGCCGCGGTGGCGCCCGAGCGAGTGGATCGCGGCGCGCTGGCGGCGCTGGCCGGGCAGCGGCGTGGCGTCTGGGACTATCCCTGGGTGCGGGAGCTACGCAATCAGCTCGACACCGTGCATAGGGTGTGGACCGACTGGGTGCTGAAGTTTGATCAAGCGAGACAGAAAGCGCTGCTGCAGCCGGTGGGTATCGACGAGCTGTCCAGCAGCACGGCCATCCTGCTGCTGACCGGGATCATCATCACGGTGACAACCGTGGTTATGTGGCTGCTGCTTCGGGTGCAATGGATCGGCGGGCTCGACCCCGCTTCGCGCGCTTACGCCCGCTTCTGCCGCAAGCTGTCGCGTCGTGGGGTCCCGCGCTCCGCTGCGGAAGGGCCGGAAGATTTTGCGGAACGGGCGGCCGCGGTTTACGGGGAAGTTGCCGAAGATATCCGTCGGATTACGCGCCTTTATATCCAGCAGCGCTACACCCGAGCGGGCGACGATGCGGGCCTCACCCTGCTGCGGCGCGCCGTGCGCAGTTTCCGCGTTCGCGGTCGCCGGAGCAGCTCCGCCGCCTGAGATTCCCAGGCCTGGTATCGGGCCAAGTTTCGAGCCCAAGTTTCGAGCATTGGTTTTTTGTGTAGACCGCTGCTGGGGCGGACGCTGAGCGCCGTTGCCGGGCAGCGATGAGAGTGTCGGGCCAGAAGAAGAGAAGTTTTTGCGTTGCCAGCTGGGATACTGTATAAATAAACAGTGGCTCAGAAACTGACAAAACGCCAGCAGGAGATCCTGGACTTTATCGCTGCCGTTCAGCAGCGTAAAGGCTATCCGCCGACCCGAGCGGAAATTGCCCGGCATTTTGGTTTCAAATCGCCCAACGCTGCTGAAGCCCATCTCCGGGCGCTGGAAAGAAAGAATGTTATCCAGCTCAAAAGCGGCGTATCGCGAGGCATCCAGCTGGCGGAGATGCAGTCCAGCCTGACCAGCAGCGGGCTCAAGCTGCCGCTGGTGGGCCGGGTCGCCGCCGGTCAGCCCGTGCTGGCGGCCCAGAATATCGAGCAACACTTTGCTGTTGATCCTCAGCTGTTTCGTCCCTCGCCGGACTATCTGCTGCGGGTCCAAGGGTTGAGCATGCGCGACGCCGGCATCCTCGACGGCGACCTGCTGGCCGTACACCGCACACCGGAGGCCAGCAACGGCCAGATTGTGGTGGCCCGGATTGACGACGAGGTAACGGTCAAACGCTTTTATCGGCGTGGCCTGAAGGTTGTCCTGAAAGCGGAAAACCCGGACTTTGATCCCATCGAAATTGATCTACGCAAACACGAGCTGGCTATTGAGGGCCTGAGTGTTGGCGTGATTCGCGCTACTTCCTGAGCGCACCGCGAAGCTGACGTTGACGATGGTGGCCCGCCAGAACCCTCTGCCCTCCGCAGTTCGGGCCGCGAACCCACCCAGACCCAGATACAGACCCAGCAGGCGAGCTCATAATCCGGCTCGCTGCACCTCCTTTAGAAAGAAGCCAAGGACGGCGCCAGCTCATGGCTAAGAACACCGCCGAGGAGCTGGCGGCGCTTAAAAAAAAACTCCGCAGCTTGACCCGCCCCGGCGGACACCCCCGCCGCAGCCTGCCCTGTCAGCACCCCCGGCTGGCTGAGCAGCTCCCCCAGGGCTGGCCCCGGGGAGAGCTGACCGAGATTCTCGCGCCCTGCCTTGGCATCGGCGAATTCAGCCTGCTGGCGCCTTCGCTGGCCGCCTTGACCCAAAACAACGAATGGCTGGCGCTGGTCAATCCACCCTACTCCCTGCAGGCCGCTGCGCTGAACCGGTGGCGCTGGAAGCTGCAGCAGGTGCTGGTGATCCAGTGTGCCGGCGAAAACGACACGCTCTGGGCCATGGAGCAGTGTCTGCGGGCCGGCGTTTGTGGCGCCGTCATCGGCTGGGTGGCGCAGCCCAGCGATCGCCAGCTGCGTCGCCTGCAGCTGGCCGCAGAACACGGCGCCAGTGCCGGCATCCTGTTTCGACCGCTGAATACCCGTCAACAGCGTTCACCCGCCGCGCTGCGGCTTTGCCTGCAGCCGCTGGGGCGACGGCGCCTGCGCAGCACGGTGATCAAGCAGCGGGGCAGCCGCGGGCAGCCTCAATGCACGCTGACCGCCCCCTGAGATCATGACGGATGGCAACCCAGGCCTGTGGCTGTGTATCCATCTGAAGCAGCTGGCGCTGGACGCCGTGCTGCGCAGCCTGCCCCCCGAGGAGCTCGTTCACCAGCATGACCTGATTGCGGTGGTCGATCAGCGCGGCAGCCAGCGCTGGATCTGTGGCTTCCCGGCCATGCTCGCGGAAAAAGGCATCCATCAGGGTCAGGCGCTGGCCGCCGCTTACGCCCTGCTGCCGCAGCTCCGCGCCCTCCCCCGACAGCTGCCAGCCGAGCGCCAAAGCCTGCTGCAGGTGGCTAGCTGGGCCTGCCAGCTGAGCAGCCGGGTCTGCCTGCAGGCGCCCGACATGGTGCTGCTGGAACTCAGCGGCAGCCTGCGGCTGCTCGGCGAAGACTGGCGGCAGGTGATCAAGCAGGGCGTGCGGGAAACCGGCTTCGCCGCGGGCCTGGCCGCCGCCCCAACCCCTGTGGCCAGCCGGATACTGGCCCGGGCCGGGAGCTACCGGCTGGTCCAGAGCCTCGACCCGATGCCGGGCGTCCTGCGGCGGTTACCCCTCCCCTACCTGGAGCTCACCGACGACGTCCAGTCCGGGCTGGCAAGCCTGGGGGTCAGCGAGCTGGGTGAACTGCTGGCCATGCCACGCGACGGGCTACTGCGGCGTTACGGGCAGCCGCTCCTGGACCACCTGGATCAGATTCAGGGCAGAGCGGCGGAGCGTTTAACCGCCTACCAGCCACCGCAGCAGTTTGAATCGACACTGGAACTCGCCAGCGAAGTACACGACGCGGGCGCGCTGGTGTTTGCGCTGCGCCGACTGCTGTCCGAGCTGGAGACTTTTCTGCGTGCCCGCGACCAGGCGCTGGCCGCCTTTGAGCTGGGGCTTCAGCACAGTCACGGTGAAACCCGCTGGCTATCGTTTGGTCTACTGGAGCTTGAGCGAGATGCCCAGCGGCTGCTGTCGCTGAGCCAGGAGCGGCTCCATCAGCTTCAGCTAAAAGCCCCGGTGCGCCAGCTCACGCTGCGCGTCCCTAAGCTTTTTGATCACGCGCCGGCAGCCAGCGATCTCTTTGATCAGACCCAACCCCTCAACGAATTGTCCCGGCTGCTCGAGCGGCTTCGAAGCCGGCTGGGGGAGGAGTCCGTTCATGGCCTGAGCCAGTGGGCCGATTACCGACCCGAAAAAGCCAGCCGACCCTGGCCGGTCAACGAAGCCGGCGCTGCTGGCATCTGCCCCCTGAACGCACGACCGGTGTGGATCTTGGAGCAGCCGCAGCCCCTGACGGGCTGCCCGGGCGAAATCCTGGAGGGGCCTGAACGGATCGAATCGGGATGGTGGGACGGCGCGGATATCCGGCGCGATTACTATGTGGTGGAACAGCGTCTGGGGCAGCAGCTCTGGGTCTATCAGGACTGCCGCTCCAAAGCCTGGTTCAAGCACGGGCTGTTTAGCTAATCGCCCAGGCCGGCACTCTCCAATAACGCGACGACCGATCAATCAGTTGGTGTCAGCCGCGACGTCCTCTTCCAGCACCTTGAAGTCTTTCAGCTCCACTTCGCCCATGTTCTGGCGGAAAGTCACCAGATAATCTTCGAGCACCCCAAAATACTCGGGGCCGGAGAGCTCCCAGTTATAGCCGGTGGCATCGGTCACCTGTACCCGGAGCGCGCCGACCTTGCCCAACCTCGATCCGGTAACCTCCCGCTTCTGCCGGCGAACCCAAAGCTCTCGCCGTTCCAGCGCCTGGAGGTCCCCAAACTCTTCGTTGAGCTCTTCATAGTAGCTGTTGGCCAGCGCCTGCTCGTCTTCCCGCAGGGCACCCAGCACCTCGTCGCGGGCGCTCACGATCCGCCCATCACCATGGGTCGAGGCAAGCTTCAGCCAGGCGTAGGCTCGCGCCCAGTCCTGCTCGACCCCCAGACCTTTGATGTACATGAGGGCCACGTTCTTCTGAGCCTGCTTGTTGCCGTAGCGTGCCGCCTTCTTAAATTTCTGCATCGCGTCGCGCTCGAAGCCGTCCTGCAAAGATCGCGCAGCGCGGATCAGGTCTGCCTGATCGGGCGTGGCAAAGATCGGCGGCCGGGCCTCAGCGAGGGGCAGCAGGAGCAAGCCCAGCACCAGCATCAGCAGATGGGTCAAAGGAACGCCGAACCGACGGTCAGCAGCAATAGGTGTGTTTTGAGAGGTCATATCCCTGTATCCCCGTTTACTCGATCCAAGGGTTTTGGCTGGCGGTCTGCAGCCCCAGGGGGCTGGCCGAGAAGTATGCCTGCGGGCGCTACGGTGGGGTTCGTGCACGAACTCTTATGGCATCGTGGTCGGCGGGAGGCGCCGAGCATGATTGGATAGGCGCGCGATGACATTTAGAACAACAGCCTCACAACTCCAACTGTACTTGGTTTTCTTCAGCCTACCAAACCGCGGCAGGAAGTAAGGTGCACATATGCACGAAAACTGACGTAGATCATACACGAAGCCTCAATTGAGGCTCAGTCGCGGGCGCTCGACCGCCCAAACATGAGCGTCCGGACGAGGGCAACCATCTGCAGCGCCAGCACCAGCGCAAACGGGATCGCGCCGGCGATTGCCACCTGTTTGTTGATGTCCACGTCTCCACGAACCACCAACGCCGCGGCAACCAACAGCATGAGTACGCCCCAGACCCCTCGCAGCCCCGGCAGGAGCTGGCTGCCTAATCGGTTCATCACCCACGCGGCTGAGTCGGCGCTGGTGACCAGAAAAATCAGCAGCAGCAGCAGGCTTCCCCAGGCCAGCAGGCCACCGCCCGGCAGCTTCTCGTACCAAAGGAACAGAGGGGCGGTGTAGTGTGTGGCCAGTCCCGCGGTCAGCTCACCGGGATCAGCAAGCTCGGCGACCAGCCCCCCGGCCCCGAAAGCGCCGAACCAGACAAAAGACACCAGCACCGGCACCATCGTCACGCCAACCAGATAGCCGGCCACCGTTCGGCCACGGCTGATACCGGCCAAAAACAGCCCGACAAAGGGGGTCCAGGCGATCCACCAAAGCAGATACACAACCGTCCAGCCCTCAGCCCAGCTCGTGTCACCGTCAGCCGAGATCAGCCTGATCGACCATGCGGGCAGCTCGAGCAGGTAGGTCACGATACTCCCCAGCCACAGGGAACCCGCGCTCGACCAGTCGATGACCACCCACAGCCAGCAAAGCAGCACCACCGCCAGCCCCATATTGAGCATGCTCAACAGCCGAATGCCTCGGCGCAGCCCGCTGGCTGCGGAGAGCAGCGACACGATGCCGAGCACCGCCAGCAGCAGCCATCCCGGCAGGGCGAGGACGCCCTGCGCTGACAGCCCCACCTGCATCAGGTCGACCCCATTCGCCAACGAGCCGGCTACGCCGAAAAGCACCGCCACCAGCGCGATCAGGTCAAAGCTTCCGCCAGCCATTTGCGCCGCCGCGCCCTCCCGCGATGACCCCGTCAACCCCTGCAGCAGGTTGAGGCCCGCGCTGGTTTTATCGTTCTCGTCTGGGCCGGCGGCGGCCAGCCAGGCAAAAGCCAGCCCGGCAACGGCGTAAACCGCCCACGCGTGAAAACCCCAGTGCAGGTAGGTGAGCGCCAGCGCACGACCGGCGTCAGCACTGCCATTACTATCGCCAGGCACCGGCGGCGACTGGAAGTGGCTGAGCGGCTCCGCCAGGCCCCAGAACACCAGACCGGAGCCCATGCCCGCCGCAAACAGCATGGAGAGCCATGCCGGCAAGCTGAACTCGGGCCCGGAGCCGTTGGCGGGAAGACGACGGCGACCCCAGGGGCCCACCATCAGGACCAGAGACAGCAATAGCGCGGCGCTGCACAGCCAGAGCACTCCGGTACCGGCGCGGCTGACAACGCGCTGGGTCATGTTCGCAATTGCGTCCGCGACCTGGGTTGGATAGGCAAGCAGCAGAAAACCCACGGCAACGATCGATAGCACCGTGAGGGCCGCGAGCACCGGCTGCAGCGATGCTCCCCGGGAATCGCTGGTCATGATGGTGGCGCGGGTTGAACCGAGGGATCTACCGCATCGGTCGGAGGATATTCCACGTAAGCACTCACGCGGGCCGCCAGCTCATCACCCAGCTGGTCGCGCACCACGGCGAGGGCCAGATCCAAACCCGCACTGACCCCGGCGGAGGTCAGCACTCGCCCCGATCGAACCAGCCGCGCTCCGGTTACCACGTCGCAGGCAGGCGCCAGCTGCCTCAGCTCGTCCAGGTACTGCTGGTGGGTTGTGGCCCGAATACCCTGCAGGAAACCGGCGGCACCAAGCGCAAAGGCGCCCGTACAAACGGACATCAAAATGTCAGCCTGCTCACCGCGCTCGATCAACCAGTTCATCTGCGCAGGGGTTTTCATCACCTGGCGAACGCCGACACCACCGGGGATCAGCAGGCCGTGCAGCACCGGTGCCTCGTCAGCGGTCAAGTCAGCCCGGAACGTCAGTCCGTGGGCCGAGCGCACCTCCCGATCGCCCAGTGAAACGGTGAGGACCCGCCAGGGAGCCTCGCCTGCCAGCTCCGTGGCGGCGCTGAAGACCTCCAGCGGCCCCGCAAAATCAAGGAGCTCAACACCGTCGAAAACCGCAATGGCCAGCACCGGCAGCGTCATGACTGTTTCAGCCGCTCGAGGAAGTGGCCAAACAACAGCTCCAGGTTGGCGCGGCTGTTTTCCAGCCGGTGGCCGTCGTTGAGGATATGGAGCGGAGCCTGATGCGCCTCGGCCCAACGCTGAACCCGTTCAAGCGGGACCACATCGTCATGCCAGGCATGTACTACCTCGATGACCGGTACCTCGACCGAATAGTCCAGCGTCTCGTAGCCGGGCCAGTGAACCGCTGGCACCATGAGAAACAGACCGCTGATCGACAGGCGCTGCGATGCCAACACCGACACGACCCCACCCATACTCGAGCCGCTCAAGACACAGCGCTTTGGTTTAGCCTCCTGCACCGCCGCCACCAGCTGATCGATTCGAGCCGCCGGGTCATCGTCGCCATAGTCCGGCGCCAGCACCTGCCAGCCGGCGGCTTCGGCCAGCGGCTTCAGCCACTGAATCTTGCGCGCCAGCGGTGAGCTGTCCAGGCCGTGGGACATCACCAGCAAAGAGTCGCTCAAGCGTCGTTCTCCGGCGAGCAGCTTGCCGCCTGGCTGGTGTCGGCATTTTCGCCCATCGCTGCCCCCAGATGACGCTCGCCGCGCTGCTCGGCCAGCGACATCTGGCGGGCTCGTTCCAGCAGACTTTCTCGCCGCCTGGCGTCCACCCGGTCGTAGCAATAGGGACAGGAAACATGTTCCTCATAGCGGGGATCTTGCAGCTGCTCAGGCGTCAACGGCATACGGCAATTGAAGCACTGGGTGTGCCCCCCGGCCGCCAGGTTGTGGTCCACCGTCACCCGATCGTCAAAGACAAAACACTCGCCTTGCCAGCTGCTGCTGTCGCGGGGCGTTTGCTCGAGATAGTTGAGAATGCCACCCCGCAGGTGAAACACCTCATCGAAACCCTGCGCCTTGAGATAGGCCGTGGCTTTTTCGCAGCGAATCCCGCCGGTGCAGAACATGGCGACGCGGGACTGCTTGCCCGAATCGAGATTCGCATCAACCCAGGCGGGAAAATCGCGAAAGGAGCCGGTCTCAGGGGCCTGCGCGCCGGCGAAGGTGCCTAGACACGTCTCGTAGTCGTTGCGCGTATCAATCACCGTCACCGTGGGGTCAGCGATCAGCGCGTCCCACTGTTCAGGTTCGACGTACTCCCCGCGCTGATCGAGGTCCAGCCCTGGTTGGCCCATGGAGACAATCTCGTTCTTCAGCCGCACCTTCATTCGGTGAAACGGCGCGGTGTCTGCGCGGGTATTGCGCCGAATCAGGTCGTCAAAGCCGGCCTTGCTCAGAGTGCTGAACACTTCCCTCAGGGCATCAGGATTGCCGGCGATGGTCCCATTGACCCCCTCCCCGGCAACCAGGATGGTCCCGACCAGCGTTGGCGTGCTGGCGTCCACACCGGCGGCCTGCTGCGACAACCGGGCAGTGACCCCCTTCAGGTTTTCCACCAGGCTCTCGGGATCGGGAACGGCCCGGAACTGATAGAACGCGGCAACGTGCCAGACAGTATCGCTGACGGTGTCCTGGGTGACGTCGGTAACGGCGGCCATGAGGTACAGAGGAACAATCGAGGAGCGCAAATATTACCACGGCCGGCCAGCATCGCCGGGCCGCGGTATGATCATCTGATGGACCGTATCCGCAAACGCTGGTTGCCCTACATCGACGGCCTGGAGGCCCGGGAAACTGCTGAGATCACGCTGCTCGTGGTGCACTGCACCGAGCTACCCGATCTGGCGACGGCTCGCCAGTTTGCCGAACGAATTCACTATCCGAAATCCGGCACGGGCAACGCCGGCCACTTTTATATCGATCGGGACGGGGCCGTGACCCAGTACGTTCCCCTTGATCGGGTCGCTCACCACGTGGTCGGGCTCAACCGACATTCGATTGGCGTGGAGCTGGTCAACCTCGGACGCTACCCGAACTGGCTACATAGCCAGCAGCAAAAGATGAATGAGCCCTACCCGCGCCCGCAGGTTGATGCGCTGGCGGCTCTGATTCGCTGGCTCGAGGATGAGGTTCCCACACTCAAACAGATTGCGGGCCATGAAGATCTCGACCGACGGCTGGTCAGTGCCAGCGACCAACCGCAGCGACAGGTGCATCGAAAGCGCGATCCCGGTCCGCTGTTTCCGTGGCTGGAGCTGCTAAGTGCCATCGGGCTTCAGCGATTGAATCCCGACGACACCGGCGACGAGGCGGCAACACCGGAGACGGAAACCCGCTTGTAGTCCCCCCGAGAGGGACCCTCTTGGTCAGTCAGCTAGCTGCGGAACAGCGATTGCGGACAATCCATACCGGCAGCAGTTATTGCTCCCACTAGGGCCATTTCGGCTTATTTGCCCGATATCGGCGGTCAGACTGAAACGGCATAACCGTTCAACATCGCCACAAAGACTATGAAATAGCAAACTAGACCGATTAAAGACGCTATCAAATAGTACTTTGCATGAGAGTCACGTTTGAGTCGTTTCTGGAGGCCCGTTACCAGCAGACGTGTTGTCGGCAATAGTGCAGCAATCAACCAGAAAAAGCTGACGATATACAGCAAAAAAGCCAACCGGAAAGGAGTTCCAAGAAATCCCAAAAAGTATCCTGCTGTTGCGGCAATACATGACGATGGCCAGAACAACACTGGTATACGCAGGTAGGAGGATAGATCCGGCGGCGAGTTCACTCAGCAGAAAATCTAACGACTAGGCTCAGCCGCGGGCGCGGCCGAGCAGCCGCAGCCTTTTGTCAGCTGCCGAACTCATGAATAACCTCAATTTTTCCAACGATGTTTTGATTCAGCTCTTCCAATCGCTCCGCCGGCACCCACCACTCCGTGTGCTCTGATCCACCCACCTTTTCGATCGGAAATTGGTTCATAAATTCAGATCTGA